>NZ_JAAGNB010000773.1:0-18693 GCF_010550475.1 Amycolatopsis sp. SID8362 | reverse complement strand
CCAGCGCAGCCGCCCAGCGGGCCGCCAGCTCGCGGGCCTGCGGCGAGATGCCGAACGGCGTCGAGTCGACGCGGGCCTCGGCGAACCGGCCTGCCGCTTTGTCGTCGGCGGCCGTCGCCTGGTCGAGCAGGTCGGCCGCGGCGCGGAGCCGGTCCGGGTCGATCCGCGAGCCTCTGCCTTCCGGCATGGGGACCTCCGTCGTCAAGGGCGCTCACCCGATCGTGGAAGATCTTGCCTCATGCGCCCGGGCCGCCCGCATCGCGGTGACCTGCGCCGTTCGGCACGTTCCAACAAGTGGACGTCTTGACCGCGAGGCGGGACGGCGCGGACCATGGGTTCATGCCTGCCACCTCGGAACGCACCCCCGTCCGGTGGCTCGGCCGCGCCGTGAAGCGGTCGATCGGAGAGGGCGTCGTGGAGCTCCTGCTGCGCCGCGGCCGCCTGGGCTCGCCCCCTGCCTGACGCGAAGCCCGGCGTCCGAATCCTCCCGAAAACCCTTGGAGCACAACCATGTCCGTAGATCTTCCTGCCCGGATTCAGCTGCGCGAGGCCGTCACACCCACCGGTGGCATCGTCGAAGGCCCGCGCCTGCTGCGGGATCCGCGGGAGGGGTTCGAGCTGTTCACCCTCCGGCCGCTGAGCCGGGTGATCGGAGCCGAGGTCGACGGCGTCGACCTGCGCGAGCCGCTCACGCCCGAGCTGCGCGAAGAGCTCAACCGCGCCCTGCTCGAGTGGAAGGTGCTCTTCTTCCGCGACCAGGACATCACGTCGGCGCAGCAGCGCGCGTTCGCCGCGAACTGGGGCGAGCTGGAGACCAACCCGTTCATCCCGAAGGGCGACGACGACGCCGTCACGCGCTTCGAGCGCACCGCGGCGATGCCCGGCTACGAGAACATCTGGCACGTCGACGTCACCTGGCGGCCGAAGCCGGCGCTCGGCTCGGTGCTGCGGCTGATCGAGGTGCCGCCGGTCGGCGGGGACACCATGTGGGCCGACATGGCCGCGGCCTACGACAACCTGCCCACGGACGTCCGCGCCCGCATCGACGGGCTCTCCGCCGTCCACGACTACCTCCCCGGCTTCGACCGCTTCTCCGATCCGGCGCTCCTCGCGCGGTGGCAGGACCGCTTCCCGCCGGTCGAGCACCCGGTGGTCCGGACGCACCCGGAGACCGGGCGGCGCACCCTGTTCGTCAACCAGGCCTTCACCACGCACATCGTCGGGCTGGACCGCGACGAGAGCGACCGGCTGCTGCGGTACCTGTTCCTGCAGGCCCACACGCCCGAGTTCCAGGTCCGGTTCAGCTGGCGGCCGAACTCCGTGGCGTTCTGGGACAACCGCGCGACGCAGCACTACGCGGTCAACGACTACCACCCGCACGTCCGGATCGCGGAGCGTGTCGCCATCGCGGGCGACCGGCCGTTCTGAGCCTTAGCCTGGGGTCATGACCGATGAACCCCAGGCAGTGGTGACCGGTTTCCTCAAGGCCCTCGAGGACCTCGACGTGGACCGAGCGCTGACGTTCGCGGCGAGCGACATCGTGTACCAGAACGTGCCGTTGCCGCCCGCTCGCGGCGTCGCCGCGGTCGAGAAACAGCTGCGTTTCATGGCCAAGTACGGCTCGGGCTTCGAGGCGCGCACGCACCACATCGCCGCGGACGGCAACGTCGTGCTCACCGAACGCACCGACGTGCTGCGCCGCGGCGCGTGGGAAGCGGAGTTCTGGGTGTGCGGCACGTTCGAGGTCGAAGGCGGCCGGATCGTCCTCTGGCGCGACTACTTCGACTGGACGACCTTCCTGGCCGCGAGCGCGAAGGGCGCCGGGCGGGTCGCGCTGGCCGGCGCGCGCACGCTCCTCGGCCGCTACAAGGGGAGGCAGGCGGTTCGCTAGACCCGGTGCTCGCCGCGGTCGTGGTCCCGAAGGTCCACGACCGCGGCTATCCCCAGCACCAGCACGAACACGCAGCTGAGAACAATCAGCCCCCACATGATCGTTCTCCCTCCCCCCGTGTCGTGCCGACCGCGAGCTGTCGGGGAGTGGTCTGTGCCACTTTTCCGGCGGCTCATGCAGACCGTACCGCCGCTTCACGCGGGTTGTTCCGGCCCTTGAGCTTCATTTAAGGCAGATGCGCCGGATGGGTGACAAACTCGTGTGCGGCTGTCACGGAACGCGCGCAACCCGTTACGCGCCAACACCTAACCCGGACACCGAGGCGATTCCTTCGTGGACGGACACCTTCGTCGAGCGCAACGCCGAGATGTCCGCGAAGTACCGAAGCACCTTGCCCGCGTCGTCCCCGGCCAGCGGCTCGCACTCGTTGTCCGCGTTCCGCCGCACCGGGATCAGCTCGAGCCGGGGTTCGGCGCCGAACATGCAGCCCGCCAGCAGCCCGTCGACGTGCCGGCCGCGCATCGCCGGCCAGTCGAAGACGAGGTTGCCGAGGCTGTAGAGGATCGGGCGGCCGCGGTAGACCTCGACGGCCTGGATGGTGTGCGGCCCGTGGCCGACGACCAGGTCGGCGCCGGCGTCGATCGCCGCGCGCCCGTACGCGACCTGGTATTCGGTCAGCTCCGGCCCCGGCAGGCCCCAGTGCATCGAGACGACGACGTGGTCGTTCGACGCTTTCGCCTGCCGGACGTCGGACACGAGCCGGTCGAGGTGCTTGGGCACCGGTGCCGTGCGGACGAGCGGCGGGCGGCCGGGGATCTCCGCCACGCGCGGATCGGGTTGGTACGCCGTGGTCGCAAACGCTTGCGCGACGCCGGGGAAGTCCGGCAGCGCGCTTTGCCCGCGGGACCGGAGTGCGGTGTAGGCGAGGAACGCGACCTTTTCGCCCGGCCGGTCGAGCACCGCGGGGGCGTGCGCGGCGTCGGGGGTCGCGCCGGCCCCGCAGTGCGCGATCCCGGCGCGGTCGAGGACCGGGAGGCTCGCCACCGCGCTGAGGTCGTTGGCGCACGAGACGACGTCGATGGCGGCCGCCGTCAGGGCTTCGGCGACCGGTGCGTCGACGGCGCCCTCGAGGTTCACGAACCGGAGGTCCGCGCCCTGGAGCAGCGGGTTCAGCCGCTCGAACGCCGCCGCCGGGGTCGCGCGGCCCTGGATGTTGACGTCTCCGCCGAGTACCAGCGTGATCACAAAACCTGCTCTGCCAAACGAGTGACGACGAAAGTAGTTGTTACGAATCGTTGCATCTTTGTCTTCCTCCTCCTCACTTGCCCGGGGGACTATGCCACGACTGTTCAAGCACAAAGGGGACTCAGGGTGACCAAGACCCACAGATCCAAGGCCGCCTTCACGGTGGCCGTCGCGTCGGGCCTGGTGCTCGGCGGCGTGGCCGCGCCGGCCGCGCTCGCCGCACCCAGCGCCGACGCGGTCATCGCCGAGGTCTACGGCGGCGGTGGCAACTCCGGCGCCACGTTGACCAACGACTTCGTCGAGCTCGCCAACCACGGCGCGGCGGCGACGAGCGTCGACGGCTTCAGCGTCCAGTACCTGCCCGGTTCGGCCGGCCCGACGAGCACCTGGCAGGTCACGCCGCTGACCGGCAGCGTCGCCCCGGGCGGGCGCTACCTCGTGGCCGAGGGCAAGGGCAGCGGCGGCACGGTCGCGCTGCCGGCCCCGGACGCGACCGGCGCGATCGCGATGTCCGCGACCGCGGGCACGATCGCCCTCGTCTCCGGCACCACCGCGCTGACCTGCAAGACCGCCGCGGACTGCGCGGCCGACACCCGGGTCAAGGACCTCGTCGGGTTCGGCGCGGCGACCGTCCGCGAGGGTTCTCCGACGGCCGCGCCGTCCAACACGACGTCCGTCGCGCGCGCCGCGTCGCTGGCCGACACGGACGACAACGCGGCCGACTTCACCGTCGGCGACCCGTCCCCGACGAACACCAAGGGCGAGACGACCGGCGGCGGCAACCCCGAACCGGGCACCCCGGCCAAGATCCACGAAATCCAGGGCACCACGCGCATTTCGCCGTTCAAGGACAAGAAGGTCAGCGACGTCACCGGTGTCGTGACGGCGACCCGGACGTTCGGCTCGTCGCGCGGTTTCTGGCTCACCGACCCGAACCCGGACAACGACCCGCGCACCAGCGAGGGCCTGTTCGTCTTCACCGGCTCGACCAGCCCGGCCGTCGCGGTCGGCGACGCGGTGACCGCGACCGGCACCGTCCGCGAGTTCTACCCGGACGCGCCGGCGACGTCGAACTACCAGTCGCTCACCGAGCTGAGCAGTGCACAGTGGACGGTCGACTCGCACGGGAACGCGCTGCCGGCGCCGACCGTGCTGAACCCGGACACCGTGCCGACGACGTACGCGCCGTCGCCCGGCGGGAACATCGAGCCGCTCACGCTGGAGCCTGCCAAGTACGCGCTGGACTTCTGGGAGTCGCACGAGAGCGAGGTCGTCTCGGTCACCGACGCCCGCGTCGTCGGCCCGTCGAACTCCTTCAACGAGCTGTACGTGACGTCCAAGCCGGACCAGCACGAGTCGGTCCGCGGCGGCAGCGTCTACCTGGGCTACGACCAGCTCAACAGCGGCGTCATGAAGGTGTCGTCGCTGATCCCGTTCGCCCAGCGGCCGTTCCCGAAGCTCAACGTCGGCGACGTGCTGACCGGCACCACCTCGGGTCCCGTCGAGTACAGCAACTTCGGCGGCTACACGCTGTTCGCCAGCGTGCTCGGCACCGAAAAGGACAACGGGCTGCAGGCCGAGACCACGCGCAAGCAGCGGACCGGCGAGCTCGCGGTCGCGACGTACAACGTCGAGAACCTGGCGCCCGGTGACGCGCAGGCCAAGTACGACCGGCTCGGCGAAGCGATCGTGACGCACCTCGCGACGCCGGACATCGTGAACCTGGAAGAGATCCAGGACAACACGGGCGCGACCGACGACGGCACCGTCGCGGCGGACCAGACGCTGCAGAAGTTCACCGACGCCATCGTCGCCAAGGGCGGCCCGCGCTACGAGTGGCGCTCGATCGACCCGGTGAACGACCAGGACGGCGGTCAGCCGGGTGGCAACATCCGCGTGGCGTTCCTGTTCAACCCGGCGCGCGTGTCCTTTGTGGACCGTCCGGGTGGGACGTCGACGTCGGCCGTGGGTGTCGTTCGCGAGCACGGGAAGACGCATCTGACGGCGTCCCCGGGGCGCGTCGACCCGGCGAACGAGGCCTGGACGTCGAGCCGCAAGCCGCTGGCCGGCGAGTTCGTCTTCAAGGGCCGCACGGTGTTCGTCATCGCCAACCACTTCAACTCCAAGGGCGGCGACCAGCCGACACACGGCCGCTTCCAGCCGCCGACGCGGAGTTCCGAGGTGCAGCGCGCGAAGCAGGCCACGGTGCTGCGCGGGTTCGTGGATTCGTTGCTGGCGTCCGATCGCAGCGCGAACATCGTGGTGGCCGGTGACCTGAACGACTACCCGTTCTCGCCGGCGGTCCAGACGCTCACCGCCGGTGGCGCGCTGAAGGACCTGATCGCTTCGGTGCCGGAAGCCGAGCGGTACAGCTACGTGTTCGAGGGTCAGTCCCAGGTGCTGGACCACATCCTGGCGTCGACGGCGCCGCGCGGGGTGGACTACGACGTCGTCCACATCAACGCGGAGTTCGCCGACCAGGCCAGCGACCACGACCCGCAGGTGATCCGGTTCCGCCCGGGCGCGGGCAACCCGCTGCAGGACGGGCTTTACGACCTGCTCGACTACCTGGAGCAGGTCTTCGGGCACTGAGGTTTTACCGGCCCCCATCGGGTTTGACCCGATGGGGGCCTTTCTCTTGCTCGCTCCTTTGGGTGACGATGAAACCGCGGAGGGTTGATCACCGTCCTAGGTTTGGACGGAACCACAGGGGAGGGTGGCGTGGACGGGTACGCGGTGAAGGCCGACGAGCTGGGCAAGCTCATCGGCGACCTCGACACGGCGGCGGGCCGGATGGCCGACGCGAATCGGCGGCTCGGGGGTGGCGGGGCGTTCGGCTCGTTGGGGAACGCCGACCTGGGCAAGGCGGGCGTCGAGTTCGAGGAGGCGTGGCGGTTCGGCATCGGGCGGCTTGGCGACGCGGCTTCGGAGATCACGGAGCGGTTGAAGCAGGCGAAGCAGAAGTACGAGCAGATCGAGGCGCAGTTCAGCGGTGAGCTGGGGAAGTTCGGCTCGGCGGTGCTGGGGGACGGTCCCGTCGGCGGCGAACCCACGCGTGGGGTGAAGGGGAACCACCCCCGGATCGGCCAGCCGGCCGGAGGCCCGGTGGGCGGCGGGATGGTCGGCGGTGGCGTCACCGGCGGGATGCCGGGGATCAACCGGCTGGCCGAACGCCAGGGTCCGGCGGGCGTCGTCGAGCAGGCCGACGGTGACGACCGCCCGGTCGGCGGCGGTGCGACCGGCGGCATCACCGGCATCCTGGACGGACTCGACCGATGAGCCCGCGAGACTTCCCGGCCTTGGGCTTCGACCCGGCGCCCGGCGACCTCGACGGCGTCACCGACCTGGCGGGCAAGTACCGCGCGGTGAGCAAGGACCTGACCGAGGCCGACGACGCGTTGCGCCAGATCGTCCGGAAGCAGGGCATCTGGCAGGGCGAGGCGAGCGACGCGTTCGCCCGGCGCATCGGCCCGCTGCCGCGGTACCTCGAGGGCGCGGCCCGTTCGATGGGCGACGCCGGCTCCGCGCTCGAAGCTTGGTCCCAGCAGCTGGGTGACCTGCGGAAACGCGCAGCGGACCTGGAGGCCCGCGCGGAGTCGGCGGCCCAGGCGGCGGAGGCGGCGCGGGCGAACCCGGACCTCGCGCTGGCGAACCGGACGTTCCCCGACCAGAAGTCCCTGCAGCTCGCCCAGAAGCTGCTCGACAACGCGGGCCGTCAGCTCCAGTCGGCGATCGACGGCTGCCAGAACATCCAAGACGCGGCGAAACAGCTCCAGCAGGAGCACACGGAGGCGGCGGGTCGCGTCGCGGAGGCGCTGCGGAAGGCGAAGGAGCTGGCGCCGGACGAGCCGGACGTCCTCGACAAGCTGGGCGACGCGGTCGGCGGCGCACTCGGCGACTTGACGAACACCATCGCGGACGGCGTGGACGACGCGTGGGACTTCGTGCAGGACCACGCGGAGCTGCTGTCGAAGCTCTCGGACGTGATGGGCGACATCGGCAACGGCATCGGTGTCTTGAGCGATGTCGTGCCGCCCCCTGCCGACGAGGTCGTCGGCGCGGTCGCCACCGGCCTGGGGCTCGGCGCACTCAGCGGTCACGCGATCGCCAAGGCCGCCGGCGCCGACGTGTCGAACGAGACGCTGATCTTCGACGCGGTGGGCGCGGCCACGTCGGTGGCCGGCCTCGCCGAGGTGCTTCCGGACTCCGCGATCAAGGTGGCGAGCTACGGCTTTGTCGTCGACCAGTTCGCCGGTGAACGCGTAGGCGGCAAGGACTTCGAAAGCCCCTGGGACGACTTCCAGAACTACTGGGTGCCCAAGGATCCAGGCCAGGCAGTGGCAGCCGGCAGCACGCTGGTCGCCGGACCCGCACCGTGGGCGGCGGTGGCGCTGAGCAACGCCACCGATGCCGGGGTCCAGGCCGACAACGCGCCGGAGCGGCGTCGTGAGCGCGCGGAAGACGAGGTGTGGAACTGATGCCTCTGCAAATCGACCTGCCGCCCGGGTTCGCGGGCATGCCGGTGGGCGCCGACGACAAGATGAACCGCGGTCACGCCTGGACGGTCGCCGAGAACCTGGCGGCCGGTGCCGGAACGAGCATCGAGCAGTTCGGCAGCTACCTGATGGCGCTGGTGCCGACCATGCAGGCCAACGGCATCCGCGTGTTCGGCAAGTTCGCGGTCGGCCGGCGAAAGGGCGATGTCGCGACCCTGACGCTGGGTGTGGTCCAGTGGCCGGAGACCGCGCCCAGCAGCCGTGACGCCCTGGTGGCGGCCATGGCCGAGCAGTACCGGGGCCGCCACAAACGCGCCGTGGTGCAGCCGGTCCGGCTGCCGATCGGCCCGGCGATCGTCGCCATCAGCGGGGGCGAGTTCCACCTGCCCGAACAGGACGTCCGGACCCAGATCAAGGCGGAGTACCAGATCCCCCTGCCGGACGGCCGGTCCGTGGTGATCCTGTCGGTGGTCGCGGAGTCGGAGGACGCCTGGCCCGCGGTAGCCGAGGCGACGGCGAAGGTGGCCTGGAGCCTCCGCAGCGGGGAATCGTCGTGATCAACACGGTGGCTGCCGATTCGGGTGGGACCCGGCTCGGGTCGGCCTGGATCACGGGGATCTGCCGCTACTCGCCGCACCAGCCGGGGAGGTCGGGGCCGTGGGCGATCTGACTCTCGCCGGCTCCAAGTTCAACGGCAGTGACGCCGAGTACTTCGGGACTCTCGCCGTCGTCGGCGGGATCGTCCTCGTGGTCCTCGCCGTGGTCCTCGTCGTCAAACGCCGGCTCGAGAAGAACCGGCGTACCGCCGTCCAGCAGCTGACGCGGCAGCTCGACGGTCGCCCGATCGTGTACGTGCCGTACGCCGATTGTCCGCTGCCCGTTCCTCAGGTTTCGAGTACGGCTCACGCCCGGGGCTACGCCATGACCCCGAACCCGACGGCGTTGCGCTACGAGTTCGCCTACGTGGCAGGAAGGCCGGGGCCGTGGGCGATCTGACTCTCGCGGCCTCAGCCGAGGGCGACCCGGCGCGGGTGATGTTCCTCGTGCTGATGGGCTTGGTGGCCGTCGGCGGTCTGACGTTGACCATCGTCCGCACGGCCCGATCGATGAGGCCACGGGAGAAGCAGATGGCGCTCCTGGCCGCGGAGCTGGACGGCCGGGCTCAGGTGTACCTCCGCATGATCGAGAACGGTCTCACCGAGCAGGACCTCGCCTGGGTCGCCGGCAGCCGCGGCTACAGCGTGATCGTCCATCGAGCGTTCAAGTACTACGAGTTCGTGTACACGCCGCACCAGCCGGGGAGAATCGCATGAGCGACAACGCTCAGCTGATCGAAGAAATGCGCTGGCAGCTCAAGCAGATCGAAGATCGGAAAGCCGACAACCAGCGCATCCTCGCGGGCATCGCGGGGAGCGACCACACCACCGTCACCTCACCGGATCGGTCCGTCACGGTGCTCGCCGGGCCCGGTGGCGTCGTCAGCGAAGTCCGGCTCGCGCCCGAAGCCATGCGGTTCGACGCCGTCACGTTGAGCCGGACCATCACCGCCGCCATCCGGGAAGCGGTCTCCGCCGGGAGGCCGCTCGCCCAGCCGCAAGCACCACCGGCGCCGCCACAAAGGCCGCGCAGGCAAACGCCGGCTGACGACGACGAGCCCTACGACACCGTCTTCGACGTCTAGGCCGGTGGTGGCTGCTCGCCCCGCTTCGACGCCGCCCGCTTCGCGCGCCAGCCCAACCCCAATACCGCCTGCACCAGCTCCTGGTAGCTCGGCTTGACCTCCTCGAGGTACCGCTCCAGGTAAGCCGGACGCGCCGTCGTCACCGGGTGGGGTTCGTCGCCCGGGTCCAGCCACGGCAGGCCCTGGATGTTGTGCAGGGCCATTTTCCACCAGCGCGTCGCGCGCTCGGCCGCCCGCTTTTCGCGCTCGGTGGCCAGCTCGATCGCGGTCCGGGCTTCCTCGATCTCCGCCTCCAGGGCCTCGGCCCGGGCGAGCTCCCACTCGCGCAGGTTCTCCGCCGAGCCGCGGGAGAGGGCGATGATCTCCTTGTACCGCATGGCCGCGGTGGCGCCGTCGTCGGTCATTGCGCGTTCTCCGGACGCTGGAACGGGATGATCACTTCGGGGGCGCCGTGGGTCGTGCGGTCGAAGAACAACGCGCGGCCCGGGCGGGGTGACCAGTGCACGACCTGTCCCGCCGCGAACGGCGAAAGTTCGTTGCCCTGGACGTCGAGCGCGGCCCACGTGCCGATGTCGTCGGTGCCGCCGAAGCCGAGGGTGTCCTTCAGCCGGGCGATGCTGCGCCACCAGCCGATCGTGTGGATGCCGTGGCCCGGCCCCTGTTTCAGGACCACGCGCAGGTGGTCCAGGCCGCTCTTCAACTGGCCCACGGCTTTCGCCTCCAGGGCCGGCAGCGCCGCGTCCACTCCGTACAGGAGCAGCACCTTCGGGCCGCCGGACATCGAGCCGGTCATCGTTTCCAGCACGCCGGTCAGGTCCTCGACCAGCGATGCCGCGTGGCCGTCTTCGCGCAAGCGCTCGGTCAGCTCCCACGCGGCCGGGCCGCACGCCTCGATCGGGCAGCTCAGCACGAACTCGACCTCGCCGGGCTCGTACTGCCGGGACAGCGAACGCGCCGAAGAGTCCATGATGGACAGTGCCTCCGCGGTCGCCGAGCCGAGCACCGCGACGTTGCGGCCCGGTGCGCGCGGGAGGTCGACGCCGCACGCCGTTTCGGTCACGTCGATCGACTGGCCGAGCAGGGCGCGCGGCTTCGAGTTCGGCTTGAGGTCCAGGTACGCCGGGAACTGTTCGAGGACGGGCTGGTGCGCGCCGTCGAACAGGCGGGGGCGCGGGAAGCGGCCCGCGTACGCCTCCCACAACCGGTGCTGGAGCCGGACGAACACGTTCTTGCTGCTCGCATCCGGCACGTGCGCCAGCTGGTTGCCGTGCGCCACACCGGAATCGTGGTTGATCACCGCGTGCCACTTCGGCGCCGACACCGCCGCGTTGTTCGTCTCGGCCAGCACGCGCCGCGCCTTCGGCATCGCGATCCGCAGCGTGCACTGCTCGAACACCGCCGGCTTGCCCCAGAACGCCTCGATCCCGGCGACGTCCTGGCTGGCCAGCACCAGATGGATGCCCTGCGACCGGCCGCGCCGCGCGATGTCCTCCAGCAGCTGGGTGGCCGTCGCCGTCACCTGGTCGCGGCCGGCGAACAGGTACTGGAACTCGTCGATCACCGCGACGATCCGCGGCCAGTGCCCGCCCGGGTCGGCTTCGCGCAGGTCGGCGAGGTTCGTCACCTCGTGCTCCTTCGCGGCCGCGGACCGGCGCCGCAGTTCGTCGGCCAGGAAGCGCAGCAGCGCCAGGCCGAACTCGCGGTCGGTGTTGACGTTGACGCCGACGAGCCGCGCGTGCGGCAGCCAGCTCGCGTCCTTCCGGCCGGGTGCCAGCCCGGCGAACGAGACGCCTTCCTTGAAGTCCAGCAGGTACAGCGCCAGCTCGTCCGGGGTGTACCGCGCCGCCATGCTGCCGAGCAGCGCGTACAGGAAGTTGGTCTTGCCCGAACCGGACGGACCGCCGATCAGGACGTGCGGGCTCGCGTCGCCGATCACGACCTCGACGGGCTCGCCTTCGAAGAACCCGACCGGGGCACGCAGTTCCCGCGCCGAACTTTCGTGGCCCAGCTCCGCCGGCAGCAGGTCGTCGAACGAGCGCGGGCCGCCCTGCTTGGCGATCAACGCCTTCGCGATCTTGTCGACGGCGCGGATGACCTGCGCGGACGGCATCGGCGGATCGAGGTCGACGACCAGGTCGGTGCCGGTCATGCTGCTGATCGCGTGCCGCTCGTCGAGCAGGCTCAGCGTTTCGACCGGCGCGCTCACGGCGGTCGGCACGTCGACCATGATCAGGCAGATCCCGGCGGCCAGCGCACCGCTCGCGACGCGCTTGAGGTCGCGGGCGCGTTCGGGTTCGAGGGTTTCGCCGTTGCCGTACAGCACGACGATGCGGAACGGCTCGCCCCGCTGCTCGGTTTCCTTCCGCATTTCCCGCAGCGACGTGAACCCGGCGGACATGCAGCTGGCGTGGATGCGGCGGATGTGCCCGGCCAGCTCGTCGAGGAGGTCCTCCAGCCGGCCGGGGTCGTACAGCGAGAGCGCGCTGGTGTGGCTGAGCGGGTAGAGGTCGGGCAGGATCGCGGTGAGCTGCCCGATGTCCCACAGGTGCACGCGGACGGAGCCGGGCTCGAACGTGGAAAGTACGCGGACCAGCAGGTTCTGCACGATGCCGTCGATCACCGGCCGCGTCTTCGGCGCGGACGAGATCGCCAGGTGCGACTCGTCGAGCAGCGGGACGGCGACGTCGAACACGCGGGTCGGGTCGTTGCCGGCGGCCGTCGCGGAGCCGACGCGCCACAGGCCCGGCGACGTGAGGCCGAGATTGTGCCCGACGGTGCCGAGCCAGTCGCCCGGCGGCAGCCCGGCCGGGCCGGGCGCGTTGTGCGACACGAGGTCCCGCAGCGTCGCGGGACCCTGGCTCCAGTCGGTGTAGAAAGTGCTTCGCACGGTGCCGAGCGCGCCGAAAACTTCGTGCGCGGCTGGGTGGCGGGACCACTCGCTCTGCTGCTCGGCGCCGGCGTGGTTCATACCGACGCGGACGATGTCCCGCTCCAGCTCGAGCTTGGCGAGGTCGGCTTCGGCGGCTTGACGCGCCCCGGCGGCGGCGCCCAGCACCAGCCCGATCTGATGGCGGACCCGGTCGAGTGCGGTCTCGACGCGGTTGCGTTGCTCGGCTGACTTGTTGGCCATCGGCGTCCCCAAGAAAAAGGTGTCCCTAGCAGGATTACAGGCGCGACCGGTATCCGCTCACCAGGTCTTCGGCAGCGGCCAGGCGGACGAGGAGCTGGTCCAGCCCCTCGCCGGCCTGCGCGTACTGCGAAGGGAGCCAGGGATCGGCCTTGGCCTGGGCGTCCACGAGCGCCTGCCGGGCTTCCCCGAGCAGGCTCGTGGCCCGCTCGGAGTGGGCCCGCGCATCGGCGAGCCCGGCCACGACCGCGGTCAGCAGCTGGTGGAGTTCGGCGAGCGTCATCCGGCTACAGACGCGCCGAGTAGGAGTCAGCTGAGGAAATGCTTGCTTGGACGGTGCTCTGCAGACCGTTGATGCCTTGCAGGGCTTCGGCCAGCAGTCCGTGCGCCTGGCTCACTTCGTGCTGGCTGCTGCCCTGCGTCGCTTGTGCGAGCGACTGCTGGGCTTCTTCGAGAGACTGCGCTGCCTGTTGCAGAGCGGCGATGCTCGCGGACGCCTTTTCGTTGGCGAGCGCGATGCCAGCGCGGATCTCTTCGACTCCGGCCATCGGGCCTCTACTCCTCGAAAATCACTGGTGTCTTGCGGGACGGTTCTATTGAAACAGATCCAACGACTCAGCGTGATCATCTGACTTTGCCGAGTGATCGCGGGTCCGGAATCAGCAAGGCCCCGGACGTGGGAACGTCCGGGGCCGGGCCGATCACGGTCTGTGCGGGGGTCGTCCCGGCACCAGTACCGCACACTGAAGTCGCTGACCAACGCCACCCCAGGTCAGAGCGGTTTTCGTGCCACTGCTGGCCTTTCTCGATAAGGGGCGGGCGAGGTGGGGCTGAGACTAGCGCGACCGGAGTAACCCGTTTCGCCCAGCCCTGTTCGTGACTCGCCGTGTCCGCCGAGAAAAGCGCAGCACCGAAGAGGTTTCACATTTCGGGCAGCTGAAAATCCCAGACGAGCAGTGCCGGCGTGCTCCGTCCGGCCGCTCGGGCCGCGTCGGGCACCAGTGCGGCGAGGCTCCACGGCCACAGCTCCCACGGCCCGGGCTCGGTCGTCGCGCGCGCGAGGTCCTTCTGCGGCGGACACGGTTCTTCGCAGCGGAGCGCGGTGAGCCCGGCCGCCAGCGCGGCCCGCAGGTAGTCGCCGACGAGGTGCCGGTGCGACGCGAGCCGCCCAGGCTGTCCACCGGGCCCGCGCAGCGAAGGGATCGAGCCGCGGGCGACGGCCTCGGGGTGGACGTCGCAGACCACGGCGTGCCCGCCCGGCCGCAGCACGCGCGCGAACTCCGCGAGCACGGGACCGAGGTCGGCGGCGTGGGTCAGCGCGAGACCGCAGGTGACGAGGTCGACGGAGGCGTCGGCGACGGGTAGCGCGGTCAGGTCGCCGAGCCGGAAGTCGCCACCGCGCGCCTGGGCGAGCATCGCCGGCGAGCTGTCGACGCCGATCACGCGATGCCCGCGCCGCGTGAGGATGCGCGAGTAGCGGCCGGTTCCGCAGGCGGCGTCGAGGGCGGCGCCGGGTGGCAGCGCTTCCAGGATTTCTTCGAGGATCGGCTCATCGAGGGCGAAGGCCGCGTTGGCGGGGTTGTCGTAGGTCGCGGCCCAGCGGTCGTAGCCCGTGACGGTGTCGAGCCGTTCGACATCGACGCCGTCGGCGAGGGAAACGTCGTCGAGGAGCCGGCGGACTTCGGCGATGCGGGCTTCGGTGAACTCGCGGTCGAACTCGCCGGTGAACCCGCGCAGCAGCGCGAGGCCTTCGATGCCGAGCAGGTAGGCCAGCGGGTGTTCGTAGCTCACCCGACGAGACGTTAGGGGCCCCAATCCGGGGCGGGCCAGCGGTTTTCGGCCCGGATACGACGAAACGCCGGGCACGCGGCCCGGCGTCTCGCCTGATCAAACGGCGGAGGATACAGGATTCGAACCTGCGAGGGCGTGAACCCAACACGCTTTCCAAGCGTGCGCCTTAGGCCGCTCGGCCAATCCTCCGCAGGAGACGATACCGGATGCCCATCCCGTGGCTCGAAGGTGGGTCAGCGCGTGACGTCGGCCACCACGCACGTGATGTTGTCCGGGCCGCCGCCCTCGTTGGCCAGGCGGATCAGCTCCGGGATCGCCTCCGCCGGGTCGTTGATCGACGACAGGACTTCGCGCAGGCGCGGCTCGCTGACCGGGCCGCTCAGGCCGTCCGAGCAGAGCAGGTAGCGGTCGCCCTCGGCGGCCGGGAACGTCCAGATGTCCGGGGCGCCGGAACCCGCCGTCTGCAACGCCTTCATCAGCAGTGACCGCCGCGGGTGGGACTCCGCGTCCTCGGCCGCGACGCGGCCGTCTTCGACCAATGCCTGGACGAGCGTGTGGTCGCGGGTCAGGCGGCGCAGTTCGCCGTCGCGCAGGAGGTAGCCACGGGAGTCGCCGATGTGGGCGGCCGCGAAGTCGATGCCGTCGAACATCAGGGCCGTCAGCGTCGTGCCCATGCCCGTCGTTTCCGGCTCCTGCGCGGCCACTTCGTGCAGCCGCTCGTCGATCGACTTGACCACGCCGGTCAGCGTCGCGGCCAGGTCGACCCCGGTGGGGTCGAGCCGCCGGAGGTCGACGTCGAGTTCGCGCAGCACGTCCACCGCGGTCGCGCTGGCGACCTCGCCGTACGGCTGGCCGCCGATGCCGTCGGCGACGGCCAGCAGCCGGGAACTCGCGTACACCGCGTCTTCGTTGACTTGGCGACGCTGCCCGACGTCCGACCCCGCGGCGTACCGCAGGACGTACCGATCGTGTGTCATGTTCCCCATGAAAGCATTGGTTGACTGAGTTCACAACCGTCTCGGCTGAATGGAGCATCCTCCGATAGAGTTCCCGCCATGGACGACGACGCCACGGTCAGCGCGGCCGACATCGCGCGGCTTGCCGGGGTCGGCCGGGCCGCGGTGAGCAACTGGCGCCGTCGCTACCCGGACTTCCCGCAGCCGGTCGGCGGCACGGCTTCGAGCCCGTTGTTCGGCCTGTCCGCCGTCGCCGGCTGGTTCGCGGCCCGCGGCAAGCCGTTCGAGCTGAGCGAGGGCGAACGCGCCTGGCAGCGCCTACGCGCCCTCGGTGACGACCTCGACCTCGCCGAGCGCGTCAACCGCGCGGGCGTCTTCTTCGCTTTCCAGGCCGGGATCTTCGACACGTTCGACCGCGAGCTCGACGACCCCGAACTGCTCACGCTGCTCAGCGAGATGACGCACCGCGCGGGCCCGGTCGAAGCGTTCGAACTGCTGTGCCGCCGGTACTTCGAGGCGCACTCGCGGCGGCTGTCGGCCACGCCGGAGCCGATCGCGGAACTGATGGCGCGGCTCGCCGGCCCGGTTTCGACGATCCTCGATCCCGCGTGCGGCTTCGGCGCGCTCGCGCTGGCGAGCGGCGCGAAAACCGTGCTGGGCCAGGACAGTGACCCGATGACGGCGTCGATCGCGGCGCTGCGGCTGCGGCTGCGCGGCGTCGAAGCCGAGGTCCACCCGGTCGACGCGCTGCGCGAAGACGCCTTCGCCGGCCGGACCGCGGAAGCCGTGCTGTGCGACCCGCCGTTCAACGAACGCGCCTGGGGCCACGACGAACTCGTCGGCGACGAACGCTGGGAATACGGCCTGCCGCCGCGGGGCGAGCCCGAACTGGCCTGGGTGCAGCACTGCCTCGCCCACGTCGAACCCGGTGGTGCGGTGGCGATCCTGATGCCCGGCGCGGCGGCCGGGCGGCGCAGCGGCAAGCGCATCCGCGGCAACCTCCTGCGCGCGGGCGCGGTCCGCGCCGTCGTCACGCTGACGCCGGCCGGTCCCGACCTCTGGCTGCTGCGGCGCCCGGTTCCCGGCGAACGCCCGCCGTCCACCGTGCTGCTCGGCGAGGCGGGCGACGACCTGTCCACAGTGGACAAGATGTGGCGGGAGTTCCGCGAGCACCCCGAATCCGGCGTCCGGATCATCGACCTGCTCGACGACGACGTCGACCTGACCCCGGCCCGCCGCCGCACCAGCGACGAGGATCCCGGGCAGGCCTTCGAAGCCGTGCGGAGCCGGTTCGCCGAGCTCGTCCCGCGGCTGCCGCCGTTGGCCGCGGCGGACGGCGAGCCCGTGTTCACGACGATCGGCGAGCTGGTCAAGGCCGGGGTCGTCGAGGTGCGGCACGCGGCGCCCCGCGCGGACGCCGAGCACCCGCTCGCCGCCGCGGGCGACGTCGTGGCGTCGGTGACCGGGATCGCGTACGTCCACAGTGGACCGAAGCGGCCGGTGGGTGCCGGGCTCACCGTGTACCGCGTCGACGCCGCGCGGCTGGACGCGGACTTCCTCGCCGGCTGCCTGCGCGCGGCCGACCTGCCCGCCGCGTCCGCCTCGACCCGGATCGACGGCAGGCGCGTGCGGATCCCGCGGGTCCCGATCGCCGTCCAGCGCGAGTACGGCCAGGTCTTCCGGAGCCTCGCCGAGTTCGACGCCGTCCTGCGCCAGGCGGCCGAAACGGGCCGTGAGCTGGTCCGGCTAGGCTTCGCGGGACTTGTCGAAGGACGGCTCCGCCCGGGCCGATAGGGGAACGGATGCTGATCGCCGACCGCTACGAGCTCGACGAGCTGCCGCTCGGCCGCGGCGGGATGGGCGCGGTGCACGGCGGGTTCGACCGCCGGCTGGGCCGGCGCGTGGCGATCAAGCTGCTCAGGCTGCCGGGCCGCGACGAAGAACTGGAAGCCCGCTTCGCCCGCGAGGCGCGGATCCTGGCGACGCTCGACCACCCCGGCGTGCCCACGCTGTACGACTACGGCACCCACGACGACCGGTTGTTCCAGGTCATGCAGTTCGTCGACGGCGTGACCGTGGCAGACCTGCTCGCCGAGCACGGGCCGCTGCCGGTGCCGTGGGCCGCGGCGATCGCGGCGCAGACGTGCGCGGTGCTGACCGCCGCGCACGCGCTCGCCGTGTGCCACCGCGACCTCAAGCCGTCCAACCTGATGCTCGGGCCCGACGGCGGCGTGAAGGTGATGGACTTCGGGCTCGCGGTGCTGCGGGAAGCCGACGCCGCGCAGTTCACGCGGGCCGGGCAGCTGCTGGGGACGCCGTCGTACATGGCGCCCGAGCAGATCCAGCGGGGCGGCGCCGAACCGCGAAGCGACCTCTACGCGCTCGGCTGCGTACTGCACGAGATGCTCACCGGGCGGCGGCTCTTCGACGGGCCGACCGCGTACGCGGTGTTCGAACGGCAGGTCAAGGAGCTGCCGCCGCCGGTCCGGGGCGTCCCGAACCCGCTGAACGCGCTGCTCGCCGAGGTGCTGGCGAAGGAGCCCGACGCCCGGCCGTCCGGCGCGGCCGAGCTGTACGAGCGGCTCGGCGGGTTCGTCGGCGGGCTGCCGCCGCTGCCCGGGTTCCTGGTGCCGCCGTCGGTGCCGAGCCCGGGCCGGATGTACGCGCGGATGCTGGGACGCGTCAGCGGCTGAGCGCCGCCGGGCGCCGGTCGGCCAGCGGCAGGCCACGGCGCTGGACGCGGAGGTAAGTCGTCGCGTTCTGCACCGCGATGCTGACGCCGAGGGTGAGCGCGATCGACGCCGAGGTCAGCGGGCCCGCGACGCCCAGCGCGGTGCCGAGCGCCACCAGCCCGAGCCGGACCGCGACGGTCAGCGCCCACAATCCGATCGTGATCGCCGACCCTTTCTGGAACGTCGTGCCGTCGCGCTCGGTGAGCGTCGTGGTCGTGCTGCGCAGGACGCCGAGGCCGGCGAGCACCACCAGGTCGGCGGCGAGCAGGCCGAGCTCGCCGGCGGACGTGCCCGGCAGCGCTTTCAGCGCCAGGTAGGCGCCGGCCGCGACGAGGACGAGCGGCAGCGTGACCAGCGACTTGCGGTCGAGCAGCGTGCCGCGGACCTGCCGGTAGACGACCCGGTACAGGACGAGCAGGGCGATGGCGGCGTAGAGCAGGACGTGGGCGGCGGTGGGCATGGCCGGGGCTCCTCGGTTCGTCGGGTGCTCCCAGCTTCGACGGGCGGCGGCCCGGTTTCGTCGGCGTGGGGGCCGGTCCCGGGTGGATTCCGGCGTCAACCCACGGGTTGACCCAAATCGTGACCTTCGCCGACGAACCTCTACCGGGTGACCGTCGTCTTTACCGATGTCCAAACGCGATGATCGAGACAGCTGGGGGTACCGGATCGTGAAGAGGCTTCTGGCGGGAGCGGCCGCGCTGGCCACCGCATTCGTGCTGGCTGCCTGCTCCGGTGGCGGGGGTGCGGCCGGTGGGCCGAACGCGGGCGGCGGGG
>NZ_JAAGNB010001833.1:0-3625 GCF_010550475.1 Amycolatopsis sp. SID8362 | reverse complement strand
CGACGAGCAGCCCGCGCAGCTCGCCGTGGGCACGTTCGCGAGCGCGGGCAGCACGCTCGTGCCCGCCGCGCTAGCGGACTTCCGCCGCGACCACCCGGCGGTGGCGCTGCGGCTGCTCGACCTGGAGCCGCCCGACGGGTACGGGCTGGTCAGCTCGCGCGACCTCGATCTCCTGATCACCCACCGCTACCCGGGGACGCCGCTGCCCGACCCGCGCGGGCTCACGCGGACGCTGCTGCGCTCGGAGCGGTTCCGCCTGATCCTCCCGGCGGGCCACCCGAAGGCGCGGGCCCGCCGGCTCACCCTGCGCGCGCTGGCCGGCGAGGACTGGATCTCCGGTGGTCCGGGGGTGCCGAACCGGGTTTGCCTGGAGCAGCTGGCCGAGGGCGCCGGCGTCGCGCTGCGGGTGGCTTACGAGACGCGGGACTACCAGGTCGTCCTGGCGCTGGTGGAGGCCGGGCTCGGGATCGCGTTCGTGCCGGAGGGCGTGCTCGGCCGGCTGGGTGCGGCGCGGATCGAGGTGCGCGACGCCGTCGATGCGCGGCCGGCGCGGGAGATCTTCCTGGTGCACCACCGGCGGCCGGGTCCGCTGGTGGCGGAGATGGTGGCGCTGCTCGGCCGCGACCCCGGGCAGGAATGTAGTGAATGACTCATTCATGTCGTCCGACGACATGAATGGGTCATTCACTACGTCTCGGGAACTGCTCGGTCGTTAGCGGGCGGGCTCGAAGCGTGCCGACGCCGCCCGCAGCGCGTCCAAACACGCCCGCACCGCGCCGCGGTCCTCCTCACCCGCGCGGCAGACCGCGTAGATCGTCCGGTCCAGGGCCGGGCGCGTGGTCAGGATGCGGACGCCGTCGGGCAGCCGGTCGCGGGCGAGGCGGGGGACCAGTGCCGCGCCGATGCCGCCCGCCACCAGGGCCAGCTGGGTCGGGTAACTGCCGACCGTGCAGCTGATCCGGGGCTCCAGGTGCTGGGCGCGCAGCACCTGCGTCAGCCATTCGTGGCAGCCGGACCCGGCACTCCAGGCGATCCACGCCACGTCGTCCAGCTCGCCCAAATCGACGGCCTTGCGGTGGGCCAGCCGGTGACCGGCGGGCAGTGCGAGGTCGGCGACGTCGGCGAACAGCGGAATCGCGGTCGCCGACGGCGGGATCTCCGTCGGGCGGTCGGCCCAGCTCTCCACCACGGCGACGTCGAGGTCGCCGGACACCACCCGCGGGATCGTCTGCTCGGCTTCGCCTTCGTGCAGCGTCACCACGAGTCCCGGGTGCTGGGTGGAGAGCGTGGTCAGCGCGGGCGGCAGCAACGCGTGCACGGTCGTCGGGATCGCGCCGATCCGCAGCGGCCCGAAGACGTCTTCGCGCAGCAGCTCCAGGTCCGCCTTCGCCTCCGCGACCTGCGCGAGGATCCGCTCGGCGTGCCCGGCCAGCACCTGGCCCGCCTTCGTCAGCCGCACGCCGCGGCCCTGGGGTTCCAGCAGCGTCTGGCCCGCCTCCCGCTCCAGCTTCGCCAGCTGCTGCGACACCCCGGAGGGCGTGACGTGCAGCGTGGCGGCCGCCGCGGCGACCGAGCCCTGAGTCGCGACGGCGTGCAGCGCCCGCATCCGCTCGAGTCCGAACACGGTAGCGATGCTACCGGATTTCGCGAAGGAACATTCGCTTGTCCTTGACAGTCGTGGCCCCCACGCTGGAGGGGTGACCACGACCGCGCCCCGCTCCACGACGACCGCACCGGCGTTCACCAGCCGGTTCGACCCGCGGCTGCTGGCCGCGCTCGGCAGCTTCTGCATCTCGCTGTCGTCGGTCTTCATCAAGGTCTCGCACACCAGCGGCAGCACGAGCGCGTTCTGGCGCTGCCTGCTGGCCCTGCCGGTGCTGCTCGTGCTCGCCGCGCGGGAGCGGCGGAAGGCGGGCCCGGCGAACCGCCGCGTGCTCCTGCCGCTGCTGGCCGGCACCGGGCTCGGCCTCGACTTCGTGCTGTGGGGCGAGGCGATCCCGCGGGTCGGCGCCGGCATCGCCACCGTGCTGCTGGCCGTCCAGGTGGTCCTCGTGCCGCTGCTGGCGCTCGTCTTCCTGCGCGAACGGCCGTCGAAGCGCTTCCTCGTCGTGGCGCCGGTCCTGCTGGCCGGCGTGGTGCTGGCCGGCGGGTTCGCCGGGACCGGCTCGTTCGGTCCGGACCCGGTGACCGGCGCGGTCTTCGCGTTGCTGGCCGGCGCGGGCTACGCGGTCTACCTGTTCCTGATCCGGCTCAGCGGCGGCCACGGCACCCAAGCGCATTCCCTCGCCCTGGCGACGATTTCCGCGGGCCTGGTGGCCTTCGTGGCCGGGGTCCCGACCGGCACGCTCGACCTGACGCCGACCCCGGCGGCGTTCGGCTGGCTGGTCGCGCTCGCCGTTGTCGGCCAGCTGATCGGGTGGATCCTGATCTCCGCCGCGCTGCCCCGGATGTCGGCCACCACCGGCGCGACGCTGATGCTGCTGCAGCCGGTCGGGGCGGTGCTGCTGGGCATCGTCCTGCTGGGCGAAGCCCCGAGCGTGCTGCAGCTGATCGGCTGCGCCGGCGTGGTCGCGGCGGTGTGCTTCGCCGGTGGCGGACGAACTGCGCGCGAACGGCGTCCCGGCTAACGTCGCCGTCATGCGGGTACTGGTGGCCGGGGCGTCCGGTTTCGTGGGCGGCAAGCTGTGCCCGGCGCTGGAAGCGGCCGGGCACGAGGTGCTCGCCATGACCCGCGACCCCGCGAAGTACCGCGGCGCCGGGAAGGCCGTGCGCGGCGACGTCGCCGACGTCGGTTCCCTGCGAGACGCGCTCAAGAGCGTCGAAGCGGCCTACTACCTGGTGCATTCCCTCGACAGCGCGGACTTCAAGCGCCGCGACGCCGATGCCGCCCGCGCGTTCGCCCGTGCCGCGGGCGACGCGGGGGTTCGCCGGATCGTGTACCTCGGCGGGCTCGGCGACGACGATGACGCGCTTTCGGCGCACCTGGCCAGCCGGCGCGAGGTCGAACGGCTGCTGGGGGAGACCGGCGTGCCGGTCACCGTGCTGCGCGCCGGGATCGTGATCGGCCACGGCGGGACGTCGTGGGAGCTGACCCGCCAGCTGGTCGAGCACCTGCCGGCGATGGTCACCCCGCGCTGGGTCGACACGCGCACCCAGCCGATCGCGATCGCCGACGTCGTGCGCTACCTCGCCGGCGTCCTGGACCACCCGGAAGCCGAGGGGAAGACGTTCGAGATCGGCGGCCCGGAAGTGCTGGCCTACCGGGACATGCTGCAGCGCGTCGCCGCGATCGAAGGCAGGCCGCTGCTGATCCTGCCGGTGCCGCTGCTGTCCCCGCGCCTGTCGTCGTACTGGCTTTCGCTGGTCACCGACATCGACGTGACCACCGGACGGACGCTGATCGACTCGATGACCAACGAGGTCGTCGTCCGCGACGACGCCATCCGCCGGATCGTCGAGTTCGAGCCGCGGGGCTACGACGAGGCCGTGCTGCAGGCGCTGGGCGAGCGGGCGAAGAGCAGGCGGACCGCGTGAGGCGCGGGTTCCTGGCCGCCGTCACGGCCGCCGGGTCCGGGCTGCTCGGCGCGTCACTCGCCAGCCGCCCCGGTTCGCGCCGGTTCCACGC
>NZ_JAAGNB010001775.1:0-3694 GCF_010550475.1 Amycolatopsis sp. SID8362 | reverse complement strand
GCCGCATCGCCGAAGGGCTCCGCGCCGACCTCCTGCTCGTCGACGGCGACCCGACGGCGGACATCGGCGCCACGCTCGACACCCGCGCGATCTGGCGGCGGGGCAGCCGGCTCAAGGACTGACGGCGTTCTTGCGCTGGAACCGCGCTTTCTTGTGCCGGTTCCCGCAGGTGCCCATGTCGCACCACCGGCGGGTGCGGCTCTGGCTGGTGTCGAAGAACGCGGCCTGGCAGGTCGGCGACGCGCACAGCGCCAGCTTGCCGTCGCGTTCGCCCGAGAGGATGTCGATCGCGTCGGCCGCGATCACGCCGAGCGCGTCTTCCAGGGCCGAGTCCGGGCCGAGCCGCCATCGTCGCTTGCCTTCGGGCGTCAGGACGGCGGCGGCCCGGCCCTGGGCACTGCGGTCGTTGATGACGCGGACCGCCGCGGCGGGGAGCGCTTCGCCGGTCGCGGCCGCCGTCGCGGCGGCGTGGATCGACTCCCGCAGCTCCCGGGCGAGGGCGAGCTGGGCGTCGGTGCACGAGCCGACGTCGAGGCCGCTCACGACCAGCCAGTCGACGAGCCGCTGCGGCACGGGGATGCGCTCCAGTGCGTCGCCGCGGCGCTCGGTCAACGTCGCCGTGAAGCTGGTCGCGAGCACGCTACCGAGGCGGAAGTCGGGGAATCCGGCAGGCATGGAACCAGCTTAGCCGGTTGCCCGTGGGCGTGCCGTCATGTTAGAACCGTCTAAGCCGGTTCTTCGATGGCAGGAGGTTCCCATGTCCGTGCACCCGTTCGAAGCCCACACGCCCGACGCCGAACTCGACGAGCTGCGCGCGCGGCTCGCCGCCGCCCGGCTGCCGGAAGCCGAGACGGCCGAGCGACGCTGGGGGCAGGGCGTTCCGCTCGCCGACCTCGTCGACGTCGTGGAGTACTGGCGCACCGGGTACGACTGGCGGTCGTTCGAGCGCAGGCTCGGCGACATCGGCCAGTTCCGCACGACCATCGACGGGCTGGGCATCCACTTCCTGCACCGCCGGTCCACGCGACCGGACGCCACTCCCCTGCTCCTGACGCACGGCTGGCCGGGCAGCGTCGCCGAATTCGTCGACGTGATCGACGAGCTGGCGGACCCGGGAAGTGCCGGGGCACCCGCGTTCCACGTCGTCGCCCCGTCGCTGCCGGGCTTCGGCTACAGCGACAAGCCGGCCAAAACCGGCTGGGGCACCGAAAAGATCGCGGCAGCGTGGGTCGAGCTGATGAGCAGGCTCGGCTACGAGAAGTTCGCCGCCCACGGCGGCGACTGGGGCGGCAACATCACCACGGTCCTCGGCGGCCGGTTCCCGGAGCACGTCCTCGGCATCCACACGACGTTCGCGGAAGGCCCGCCCGGGCTGTCCACGGACGGGCTGACGGCGACCGAGCGCGAGTGGGCCGAGGAAACCCGCCACTTCTGGCGCCACCGCGCGGCGTACGCGAAGCAGCAGGCGACCCGGCCGCAGACCATCGGCTATTCGCTCGTCGACTCACCAGTCGGGCTGCTCGCCTGGATCCTCGACAAGTTCGCCGAATGGTCGGACACCGAAGACAGCCCGTTCGAAACCATTTCCCGCGACCGCGTCCTCGACGACGTCACCCTGTACTGGCTGACGCGGACCGGCGCGTCGGCGGCCCGCATCTACTACGAAAGCCACAATTCCCTGGATCCCGAGCTGCGGGTCGACGTCCCAGCGGCGATCACCATCTACCCGCGGGACATCGAGAAGTACCCGCGCCCCTGGGCGCAGGAGCGCTACCGGCGGATCGTGCGGTGGAACGCGCCCGAGAAGGGCGGGCACTTCCCGTCGCTGGAAGTGCCCGGGTACTTCGTCGACGACCTGCGGGAAGGGCTCGCGGCCGTGCTGGCCGTCAGCAGCCCCGGTGGTACGCCACGGCCCGCGGCAGACCGGTGCCCGGCCAGTTGATCGTCGCCGCCAGCGTGCCGTCGTCGGTGAGGCCGGCGGGCCGCGGTGCCGCGTTGAAGTCCGGGTCGCCTGCCAGGTCGGCGGTGGGTTCGCCGTTCTCCCAGACCCGCAGTTCGTAGTTCTCCGGGCCGAACGTGTGGGCCACGCCGGCCATCGTCGTGCCGGCGTCGAGGAACAGCGTGTCGGCGGCTTCGGTGGTCGTGTGCACGACGTGGCCGTCCAGGTCGGCCTCGATGGCGACCATCGTCAGCTCGGGCGTGACGACCGACGCGGCGATCCGGCCGCCGTGGAACGCTTCCAGCAGCACGGATCCGCCGGGGTACAGCGGCGGGAGCTGCCGGTACCCACCGTCGGCGGCGCGGACGAACACCTCGCCCGAGCGCTCGCCGACGTCGGTGTAGAGCAGGACGCGGCCCTGCTCGTCGACGTCGACCGGGTAGGTGTCGTAGAGGTGCTGCGGATCCGGGTTCAGGACCTCGGCCGTGCCCGGCCGCGCGGCGGCCCAGAGCACCGGGTGGACGTTGCCGAACTCACCGTAGGCGACGCCGATGATGTCCCCGGCGTTGTTGATGTGCGTGGCCTTGGCGGACCGGAACCCTTGCGGCATGGGCAGGTTCACGTTCTGGCCGCCGCGGTACACGACGGGTTTCGAGGCCCACCAGTCCCCGGTTCCGCCGTCCCCCACGACGTCGCCGGCGGAGTTGATGTCGCGCACCTCGGCCAGGTGGAACGACGAAACGAGCTGACCGTCGTGCCACCGCACCTCCGAATACGCGTTGTCGCCGCGCACGGCTCCGGCGAACCAGCCGCCTTCCGCCGCCGCGTAGACCTCGCTGCTGGTGTACGGCGCGGGCAGCGCCAGCGATGTCATCGCCCAGGTGCAGCCCGCCGCGGCCGCGGGCGACAGCCCCGGCAGGCAGGCTGCGGCGAGCAGTGCCACCAGTGTGAGAGTGCGCTTGACCATGGTTCCCCCCTGGGACGTTCGGCCGACACCGGCACCACGCCCGGCGGCCCCGGGAGGTTTAGCTGGTGCCGTTCACAGCCCCAGCGCGCTCATGAACAACGCGGCGACGGCGGCCCGGTGCTCGGGGGAATCGGCCCACCGCAGGCGGCGGCCGGCCTCGACCACCACGCCGAAGCCGGCGTGCACCAGCACTCGTGCCTGGCGCGCGTCGAGGTCGGGGCGGGCCTGGCGCAGGTGCTGCTCCCAGACCGCGATGTGCTCGCGTTGCGCAGCCACCAAAGGACGGCGCAGGGCATCGGGCAGGCCGACGATCTCGGCGTCGGCCACGCTGGTGAGCGAGTGGTGCTCGAAGCTGTACGCCACGTAGGTCGCCGTCAGCGCGGTCAGGGCGGCGTGCGCGCCGCTCACCCCGCGCAGGTTGTGTTCGACCGCCTGAGCCAGCAGGCCGGCCGCCTGCAGGCAGGCCGCCGCCAGGATGTCGGCCTTGCCCGGGAAGTAGCGGTAGAGCCCGGACGGCACTAGCCCCACCGCTTCGGCGATCATCCCGTTGGTGACGGCGGCGAACCCGGCCCGTTCGAACAGCGGGATGGCGGCCGCGAGGATCTCCGACCGCCGGGTGCGGGGCAGGGGTACGGCGGGCAGTTCGACGAGCGGCCCGTCCCCGGGCGCCCGCCGGGTGTCGGTCGCGGCGACGCGCAGCGCGGCGGCCAGCAAGAGGTCTTCGACGCGCCGCCGGGCGAACGCGTTGTGGTGCATGGTGATCGAGCCGATCGCGCCCAGCGCCGCCA
>NZ_JAAGNB010001728.1:0-4848 GCF_010550475.1 Amycolatopsis sp. SID8362 | reverse complement strand
GGGGTGCGCACGGACGGCCCGTTGCCCGCGGGCGCGGCCTTCGCCGTGCGCACGAAAGCGCCGTGGGCCGGTGCGCTCGCCGAAGTCGGTGGCGTCGCCACGGCCGCCGAGGCGGTCAGTCAAGGTGCGCTGGGGCTGGTCGCGCGCGGCGGCGAGCTGAGCGACTTCGTGCTGCTGCAACAACTCCTGAACGCCTTCGACGTCCCGGTGTGGGGGACCGTGGCCGGACCGCGGACCGCCGTCGGCGCCCTGGCCGGGGGCGCGGCGGGCGTGGTCACGACGTCCACAGTGGAATCGGACGTCCGCCGGATCATCGGTGCCACCGTTCCCGGGGTGACCGCGCCGGACCGGCTGCTGCGGACGCTGGGCACCGCGCTCCCGGTGGTCCAGGGGCCGATGACGCGGGTGAGCGACCAGCCCGCGTTCGCGGCCGCGGTCGCCGAAGCGGGCGGGTTCCCGTTCGTCGCCGTGGCCACTTCGAACGGCGCGCGCACCACCGAACTCCTGACCCGCACCGCCGAACTGCTCGGCGACCGGCCGTGGGGTGCCGGGATCCTCGGCTTCGTCCCGGACGACCTGCGCGCCGCGCAGCTCGCCGCGATCCGCGCCGCCCGGCCGCGGTGCGTGCTGATCGCGGGCGGGAAACCCGGCCAGGCCAAGGCTCTCGAAGCCGAGGGGATCGCGACCTTCGTGCACGTGCCGTCGCCGATCCTGCTCGGCCAGTACCTCGACGCCGGGGTCCGCCGGTTCGTCTTCGAGGGCGCCGAATGCGGCGGGCACGTCGGCCCGCGCGCGAGTTTCGAGCTGTGGGAAGAACAACTGGCCGTGCTCGGCGCGGCGAAGGACGTCGAAGTGCTGTTCGCGGGCGGGATCCACGACGCGCGTTCGGCGGCGGTGGTCCGGGCGATGGCGGCGCCGCTCGACGCCGTCGGGGTCCTGATGGGCACCGCGTACCTCTTCACCGAAGAAGCCGTGACGCACGGGGCGATCACCGACCTGTTCCAGCGGCGCGCGCTCGAAGCCGACACGACCGTCACGCTGGAGACCGCGCCGGGCCACCGCACGCGCTGCCTGCCCAGCCCGTATACCGCGGAATTCGAGCAGGTCAAAGCGAGTCTGCGGGACGTGCCCGCGCAGGAGGCCTGGCAGCGGCTCGAGGAGCTGAACACCGGACGGCTGCGCGTCGCGAGCAAGGGTGTCCGCCACGGCGGGGAAAGTCTCGACGAGGAAACCCAGCTGGCCGAAGGGATGTTCATGGCCGGGGAGGTCGCGGTGCTGCGCGACCGGAAGACGACGATCGCCGAGCTGCACCGCGAAGTCTCGGCCGGGAAAACGTTCACCCGGACCGAAGAACCCGTACCACCGGGGGACACCCGGGACATCGCCGTCATCGGGATGGCCTGCGCGTTCCCCGGCGCGCCGGACCTCGAAGCGTTCTGGTCGAACGTCCTGCGCGGCGAGGACGCCGTCACCGAGGTGCCGCCGGAGCGCTGGGACCCGGAAGTCTACTTCGGACAGTCGACGTCCAAGTGGGGCGGCTTCCTCCCCCCGGTGGCCGTCGACCCGCTCGACTTCGGGATCCCGCCGTCCGCGATGGGCAGCATCGACCCGGCCCAGCTGGTGTCGCTGGAGACCGCCCGCCGGGCCCTCGAAGACGCCGGGTACGCGCACCGGGACTTCGACCGCGAGCGCACGAGTGTCGTGTTCGGCGCGGAGGCGGGCGGCGACCTGGCCAACGCGGGCACGCTGCGGTCCCTCCTCGACGGCTACCTCGACGAGGTCCCATCCGAACTGCTGGCTCAGCTGCCCGAACCGACCGAGGACACCTTCCCCGGCACGCTTGCCAACGTCATCTCCGGCCGGATCGCCAACCGGCTCGACCTCGGCGGCGCCAACTACACGGTCGACGCCGCGTGCGGTTCTTCCCTGGCCGCGCTGGACCTCGCCGCCAAGGAACTGCGCGCCGGGACGAGCGAACTGGTCCTCTGCGGCGCCGTCGACCTGCACAACGGCATCCACGACTACCTGATGTTCACCTCGGCCGGCGCCCTCTCGCCGACCGGCCGCTGCCGCCCGTTCGACGCCGCCGCCGACGGGATCGCACTCGGCGAGGGCGTCGCCTGCCTGGTGCTCAAGCGCCTGGCCGACGCCGAGCGCGACGGCGACCGGATCTACGCCGTGGTCAAGGGCGTCGGCGCGGCCAGCGACGGCAAGGCGCTCGGCCTGACCGCGCCCCGCCCGGAAGGCCAGTACCGCGCCCTGGAACGCGCTTACCGCGACGCCGGAGTGTCCCCTGTGGACGTCGGGCTCGTCGAAGCCCACGGCACGGGCACAGTGGTCGGCGACGCGACCGAACTGCGGACGCTGACCGGGTTCTTCGCCGACGCGGGCGCCGCGCCCGGCAGCTGCGCGCTCGGTTCGGTCAAGAGCCAGATCGGCCACACGAAGTGCACGGCCGGGCTGGCCGGGCTGATCAAGGCGGCACTGGCGCTCTGGCACGAAGTCGTCCCGCCGACGCTGCACCTGAGCGAGCCGAACACCGCATGGGACCCGGCCGCCAGCCCGTTCACGTTCACCACCGCGGCGCGCCCGTGGGCGGACCCGGCCCGGCTCGCCGGAGTCAGCGCGTTCGGCTTCGGCGGCACCAACTTCCACGCCGTGCTGGGCGCCGGCCCGGTCGCCCCGGACCGCCGCCACGGCCCCCGCGACTGGCCCGCCGCGGCCGAGAAAGCCCTTGCCGGGATCCGGCGCGCCGACGCCGACCCCGGGAAGATCGCCTTCCTGTTCCCCGGCCAGGGCAGCCAGCGCCCCGGCATGCTCGCCGAGCTGTTCGTGCACTTCCCGGAGCTGGCCGAGCTGCTCAAGCTCGCCCCCGACGTCGCCGCGAAAGCGTTCCCGCCCCGGGTGTTCGCCGCGGACGCCGTCCAGGAACAGGAGAAAGCCCTTACCGACACGCAGGTGGCGCAGCCCGCGCTCGGGCTGGTCGAGACGGCGGTCGCCCGGCTGCTGGCGCAGGTCGGCGTCCGGCCGGACTTCCTGGCCGGGCACAGCTACGGCGAGCTGGTCGCGCTGTCCGTCGCGGGCGCGTTCGACACCGGGACGCTGCTGCGGCTCAGCCGGGCCCGCGCGCGGGCCATCGCCGACGTCACCCAGCCCGGCGCGATGGCCGCCGTCAAGGCACCGCGGGACGCGCTGACGTCCACCCTGATCGGCCCGGACGTCGTGGTGGCCAACCACAACGCGCCCGAACAGGTCGTCCTTTCCGGACCGGTGGCGGCGGTCGAACGCGCGATCCGGCGGCTGCGGGAGACCGGGTTCGCCGCCAAGCGGATCCCGGTCGCCTGCGCGTTCCACAGTCCCCTGGTCGCCGCCGCCGGTGCCGTCTTCGCGGCGGAACTCGCGGAGGAGTCCCTTGTGGACCCGAAGCTGCCGGTGTGGGCGAACCGCACCGCGGCGCCCTACGGCGACGACGTCAAGGCCGAACTCGCCGCGCAGATCGGTGCCCCGGTGCGGTTCCTCGACCAGATCGAGTCGATGTACGCGGCGGGCGCCCGGACGTTCGTCGAAGCCGGACCCGGCCGGGTGCTGTCCCGGCTGGTCGGGGAGATCCTCGGCGACCGACCGCACACCGTCGTCGCTTGCGGACCCGACCTGACCGGTTTCCTGGCCGCGCTGGCGAAACTCGCCGCCGCCGGGGTCGACGTCCGCACCGAACGCCTGATGCGTGCGAAGCCCCCGGCGCCGTCCCCCACCGCCTGGGCCGTGGACGGGCGGTCCGCCCGCGCGCCCGGTGCCGAGGCACCCGCCCTGCCCCCGGCCCGACGAATCCGGAGTACCGCCATGACCCAGCCCGCTCCCGGCCGCGACCAGGCCGTCGTCGACTTCCTGCGCACCACCCGCGAACTCGTGGCGGCGCAACGGGAAGTGATGCTCGGCTACCTCGGCGGCGCGCCCGCCCCGGCGCCCGCGCCGCCCGCTCCGATACCGGTGGTGCACGCGGAACCGGAACCCGAACCGGTGGCCGAGACACCGGCCGACGTCCTGGGCACGGTGATCGGCGTGATCAGCGAACGCACCGGCTACCCGGCCGAGATGATCGCCGGCGATCTCGACCTCGAAGCCGACCTGTCGATCGACTCGATCAAGCGCACCGAAATCGCGGGCACACTGCTGTCCCGGCTGGGGCTGCCGTCCGACGACCGCACCGACCAGCTCAGCCGCGACCGGACGGCCGACGCGCTGACCGCGCACCTGGAGAGCTGGCTGAGCCCCACGCTGGCGGCCGCCGCACCCACCCGGTACCGGCTCGACCGCGTGCCGGTACCGCTCGACCCCGATCCCGCGCGGCTGCACGGGAAATCCGTCGCGGTGCTCGGAGCGGACGACTCCGTCAGGACCGCCTTCGCCGCCGCTGGTGCGGAAGTCGTCGACGGCGACGCGGACATCACCGTGCTGCTCGCCCACGACGTGACCGACGTGTTCGCCCGGCTCAAGGCGTTGCGGGGGACCGTGCTCGTGGCCGCCGCGCCGGACGCGGTGCCGGGCCTGCGCGGCCTGGTCCGCTCGGCCGCGCTCGAACGCGACGGCGTCACCCGGCTCGTCGAGGTCACGCAGGACGTCGCGAAAGTGCTGGTCGACGAGGCCCTCAGCGACGGCCCGTCCGTGGTCGGGCACGACGACGGCGGCCGCTTCACCATCGAACCCCGGCCCGCCGACCTGGGCTCGATCGCCTACTCCGGAGCCGGTCCGGGCGGCGGCGAGCTGGCCGCGCTGGGCCTCGGCCCGGACTCCGTGGTCCTGCTGATCGGCGGCGCCCGCGGGATCACCGCCCGCGCGGCCGTCGCGTTC
>NZ_JAAGNB010001673.1:0-4770 GCF_010550475.1 Amycolatopsis sp. SID8362 | reverse complement strand
TCCCCGGCGCCGACGGCGGGCGGCGCGTTGAGCACGTCGGCGATGCGCGCGGCCGACGCCCGGCCCTGCGCGAGTTCGCCGTTGACCCAGGAGAAGATCGTGAACGGCGTGATCAGGTACTGCGCCAGCCCGACCGCGGCGACCAGGTCGCCGACGCTGATGTCGCCCGCAGCGGCGAGGTTGCCGCCGACGAGCGCGACCACGGCGATGAAGACGCCGGTGAGCGCGAGCAACGCGCCGTTGTGCCACGCCTGGGCGCGCGCGGCCCGGAGCGTCGCCTTCAGCGAGTCCTGGCTGGTGCGGCGGTAGCGGTCGACGGCGGCGCTTTCGGCGCCGACGCCCTTGAGCACGCGCAGCCCGGCGACGAGGTCGGTGGCGATGCCGGACGCGAACGCGGACCGCTCCTGCTCGGCCTCGCTGCGGCGCTCGAGGGGCTTGCCGATCAGGTGCGCCAGGTACAGCATCGGCGGCGTGCCGAGCAGCACGAGCAGGCCGAGCGGCAGCGACATGGTGAGCAGCGCGACGGCGCTGACCAGCAGCCCGGCCAGCCCGGCGGCGGCGAAGGGCAGCACACCGTTGACCGTGCCGACGCGCTTCGCGTCCGACGTCCCGATGCTGACCAGTTCCCCGGCCAGCGCACCGGAATCCGCGACCCCGCCCGGGTGCAGCACCCGGCGCCCGACGTCGAGGCGGAGCTCGTGGCCCGCGCGCTCCGCGGCGCGTTCGCCGAAGCGCGCGCCCAGGCGGTAGCTGGTCGACAGCGCGGCGAAGAGGACGCCCAGCACCGCGAGCCACAGCAGGAGCGTGCCCACCGAACCGCCGGCGACGGCCTGGTCGATCACCACGCCGATCACCACCGGCACCAGTGCTTCGCCGCCCTGGTGGCCCGCGGTCAGCAGGGCCGCGAGGGTCACCGATCGTCGTTGCCCGGCGATCGACCGGCGGAGGACTTCCCGTCCCGTCGTGCTCACCCGCGCCTCCCTGTCCGCGTCGTGGATAGGTAAGGCTAGTCTAAGTAAAAGAGTTACGGGAAAACGGTCGGCTTCGTCTCAGTCCGCGGCTCGGCGGCCGGTTCCCCGAACCGCGCCAGCGCGAGCGCGGCGGCCACGGCGAGCACGAACCCGGCGACGGCGACCACCGCGAACCCCGGTCGCGTGCGGTCGCCGAGCGCGAACACGCCGATCAGCGAGGGGAACACGGTCTCGCCGAGCACCATCATGGCGGTGGACGTGGTGACGCTCCCGCGCTGCAGCGCCGTCGCGTAGAACAGCATCGCCATCCCGCCCGCGACCGCGACGGTGTAGGTCGCGGGGTCGGTGAGCAGGTCGAGCGGCGCGAGGCTCGGGATGATCCGGCCGGCGATGGCGACGACGCCGAAGCTCAGCCCGGCGACCAGGCCGAGCGCCGGCGTCCGCACCCGGCGGTTCGCCTTCCCGGCGGCGATCCCGGCGCCGGCCAGCACGACGACCGCGCCGACCAGCGCGAGTCGGAAGCCGAGCCCGACGGGGTCGGACCCTTCGCTTTCCGCGGCGGCGCCGAGCAGCGCGAGCCCGGCGCAGACGACGGCGACGGCCGCCCATTCCCGCCGCCCGAGGCGCACCCCGAGGAACCGCGCGGCGACGGCCGTGACCGCGAGGCTCGCGGCGAGCGCGGCCTGCACGACGAACAGCGGGAGCACGTGCAGGGCGGCGATCTGCGCGACGAACCCCAGGATGTCCAGCGCCAGGCCGAGGACGAACTTCCACTGGCCGAGCACGCGCACGAGCAGTTTCGGATCGACGCCGTCGGCGCCGGTGTCCGTCGCCTGCGCGGCGACCGCCTGCATCACCGAAGCCACGCCGTACGCGATAGCCGCGCCCAGGGCGCAGAGCAGTCCCCACCACATGCGGATCACTCTATTTTGTCGGACCCGTGCGGTACGTTGCGGTCATGTCGAACACGAGTTCGAAGACGCACCGCCGCTGGCCCGCGAGGCTGGCGGCCGACGAGCTGCGCCTTCAGCTGGACTTCCTGCAGTTCCTGCGCGCGACGGCGGTGAACAAGCTGGCGGGCCTGACGGTCGGGCAGGCGGCGGCGACCCCGTTGCCGTCGTCGCCGCGGATGAGCGCGCTGGGCGTGGTGAAGCACCTGACGGCGGTGGAGCGCTGGTGGCTGTGCATCGAGGCGGGCGGCGCGGACCTGCCTTCGCTGTGGGCGGGGTCGCCGGACCCGAGCTGGGACCTCGCGGAATCCGACACCCCGGAGTCCGTGGTGGCGGCGTACCGGGCGGAGTGGGGCCGGGCGGAGAAGGCCTTGTACCGGCTGGGCCCGGACGACCGCACCCGGCGAAGGGCGGAGTTCACGGTGCGCTGGGTGGTGGCCCACGTGGTGCAGGAGACGGCCCGGCACGTGGGGCACCTCGACGTGCTGCGGGAGCTGGCGGACGGGGAGGTGGGCGAATGAGACCGAAGAAAACGACGTGACGTCGCCATTAGCCTGGGTATGTGGGTGTCGTCGCGGAGTACCGCCGATTTACCGGCCCCCTGGCCTTCGTGCCAGCGGGGTGCCGGTGCCACGCCCACCGTCGGCTGACGGGTGCGAAGCAGTACTGACCTCGCCGGGTGCCGGGCCAGGGGGAGCCATCTCCCTCACCAGCCCCAGCATCCCGGAGGTCCCGTCATGCCCGAAGCACTCAGTCCCGCCCAGCTCACCCGTGATCTCGCCGTCCGCGATCTCACCGATCCACGAGCTGGGGTGCACGCCGTGCAGCTCGTCGTCCGTGAGGCCGTCGACGCGCTCGCGGCCCGGTGGCCGGTCGCCGTGCGGTGGTGGCCCGGCGATCGCGTCGTCACCGTCGCCGACAACTACGACAACCTCGGCTACGACCCCGCCGACGTCACCCGCGACGCCCGCTACACCCGGTACGTCGACCAGGACCACGTCCTGCGCAGCCACTCGACCGCCATGGTCCCCGCGGCGCTGCGGGCGCTGGCGGCGTGCCCGGCCGACGATGTCCTGCTCGTCTGCCCCGGCATCGTCTACCGGCGCGACAGCATCGACCGGCTGCACAGCGGCACGCCGCACCAGCTCGACCTGTGGCGGATCACCCGCGGCCCGGCCGGCCGGGCGGACCTCGAGGAGATGGTCGCCGCGCTCGTGCCGCACGCGAAGTGGTGCCTCGAGCCGCGCCGCCATCCGTACACAGTGGACGGTGCGCAGCTCGACGTCGAGCACGACGGCCGCTGGGTCGAAGTCGCCGAATGCGGGCTCGCGCACCCCGCCGTGCTCGCGCGCGCCGGCCTCGGCTCCGAGTGGTCCGGGCTCGCGCTCGGCATGGGCCTCGACCGGATGCTGATGCTGCGCAAGGGCATCCCGGACATCCGGCTCCTGCGGTCGGCCGAACCGGCCGTCGCCGCGCAGATGTCCGACCTCGAGCCGTACCGGCCGGTGTCGGCGCTGCCGGCCGTGCGCCGTGACCTGTCGATCGCGGCCGACGCGGGCGACCGGGCCGAAGACCTCGGCGACCGGGTCCGGGACGCGCTCGGTGACGAAGCCGACGTCGTCGAGTCGGTCGAAATCCGCCAGGAGACGCCGTGCGCGGACCTGCCGCCGGCCGCGCTCGTCCGGCTCGGGGCCCGCCGCGATCAGCGGAACCTCCTCGTCCGGCTGGTGCTCCGCCCGCTCGGCGCCACCTTGTCCGACCACGAGGCCAACGTCCTGCGAGACCGCGTGTACGCCGCCCTGCACCGGGGGAGCGGCCACCAGTGGGCGTCAGGCCTGGAGGCCCCGGATCGCCAGCGCGGCGAAGCGCCGTGAAGCCGCGACGCGGGCCGCCGGTGAGGCGGCCTGGATGCCGCCGTTCGCCATGAGCACGAGGATCACGTCGTCCAGTTCGACGTCGGGGCGCAGGTGACCGGCTTCCCGGGCCCGGCGGGTCAGCTCCGCGATCGACTTCACCGCGCGTTCGCGGTCCGCCGCGAAATCCAGCGCGTGCGGGAACACCGCCGTGAACGCCGCGGTGAAGCCCCGGTCGCGGGCGTACAGCTCGCACAGCTTCTCGAGCACCGAAGTGAAGCCGCGCCACGGATCGGGGTCGGCGAGCCCGTCGTCGACGATCGTGTAGCACGCGCGCATCTGGTCGGCGAACGCCTCGGTGGCCAGCGCTTCCTTCGTCGGGAAGTGGCGGTACAGCGTCGCCGGGCCGACGTCGGCGCGCCGGGCGATCTCGCGCATCGGCACCGCCAGGCCGTCGGCCGCGAAGATCGCGCGGGCCGCTTCGAGGATGCGGTCGCGGTTGTCCCGGGCGTCCGAGCGCCGGAGGTGAGGCAAAACGTCGGTCACTCCCTCACTTTAGCGAAACGGACGGGGGCGTCCGTTACCGTCCGCGGTCGATCAACGATCCCGGAACGACGGAGAAGAACAGTGAAAGCAGTCGCGGTGCAGGAATTCGGCGGGCCCGAAGGGCTGGCCGTCGTCGACCTCCCGGTCCCGGACCCGGCCGGCGGGCAGGTGCTGATCAGCACCGAGGCGATCGGCGTCGGCGGCGTGGACATGCTGATCCGCAACGGCTCGCTCGCGGCGTACGGGTTCCGGCCCGGGCACGTCCTCGGCGGCGAGATCGCCGGCACGGTGGCCGCGGTCGGCGACGGCGTCGACCCGGCCTGGCTCGGCCAGCGCGTCTGGGCCTTCACCGGCATCGGCGGCGGTTACGCCGAGCAGGCGGTCGCGCCGGCCGAGACGCTCGTCCCGCTCCCGCCCGCCCTCTCGCCCGTCGACGCCGTGACGCTCGGC
>NZ_JAAGNB010001616.1:0-8594 GCF_010550475.1 Amycolatopsis sp. SID8362 | reverse complement strand
GTCACCCCACGACGCGTCCGCGGGCAGGATCAGCGTCGCGACGCGGCCGGGCGCGTCCTGGGCCGCGGCGACCGCGGCGGCGGCGTCGGCCCCGACGTCCTTCGTGTGCTCGGAGCGCCGCACCCAGCCTTCCAGCGAGCCCGCGACCGCCTCGATGTCCGACTCCAGCGGGGCGTCGTACTGCTTGTGGTAGGTCGCGTGGTCGCCGACGACGTTGACGATCGGCGTGTGCGCGCGCCGCGCGTTGTGCAGGTTCGCCAGGCCGTTGCCCAGGCCAGGGCCGAGGTGCAGCAGCGTCGCGGCGGGCTTGTCCGCGATGCGCGCGTAACCGTCGGCGGCACCTGTGACGACGCCTTCGAACAGCGCGAGCACGCCCCGCATCTCCGGGACGGTGTCGAGCGCGGCGACGAAGTGCATCTCCGACGTGCCGGGGTTCGCGAAGCACACCTCGACGCCGGCGTCGACCAGCGTGCGGATCAAGGACTGGGCGCCGTTCAGCTCACTCATGCGGTTCCTTCGGGGAAGAGAACGCCGGGGTTGAGGATCCCGGCGGGGTCGAAGCTCTGCTTGATCCGGCGCATCAGCTCGATCTTCGCCGGGTCTTCGAGTTCCTGGTGGTAGCTCGCCTTGGTGCGGCCGAGGCCGTGCTCGCCGGAGATCGCGCCGCCGAGTTCCATCGCGTACGCGAAGATGTCGGTGAGCAGCTGCTTCCGCTTGTCCGCGTCCTTGCAGAAGATCCCGAGGTGGACGTTGCCGTCGCCGGCGTGCCCGCAGCCGAGCGCGCCACCGCCCGCCGCCATCGCCAGCTCCCGCGCCTTCGAGATGAACTGCGGCATCGCCGTCCGCGGCACGACGACGTCGATCACGTCGTCGGCGCCCGCCGCCTTCGCGGTCCAGAACGCCTTCTCGCGGGCTTCGATGAGCTTGCGCGCGGCGCCGCCTTCGAGGACGTAGACGTCGGTCGCGCCGAGTTCGCCGAGCAGCTCGCCGACCGTCTCGACGTCTTCGGCCAGGCGGCCGGTCTCGCGGTTCTCAAGCGCGACGACGAGGTAGGCCTCGCTGGTCTCGCGGATCTTGTCCGGCACACCCAGCTCGAGCTTCTCGTTGTAGACGATCGCCGCCATCGTCAGGTTGTCGATGTACTCGAGGATGTGCGGACCGAGCCCGCTGGACAGGATCGCCGGCACGGCCGCCATGACCTGCCCGAAGTCGCCGAAGGGAGCGAGCACGGTGGCGCCGTGGGTCAGCCGCGGGTGCAGCTTGACGGTGATCTCGGTGGCCAGCGCGAGGGTGCCTTCGGAGCCGATGATCAGCTGCGTGAGGTCGTAGCCGGTGGAGATCTTCGACGTCTTGCCGCCGGTCCGGAGGATCTCGCCGGTGGGCAGGACGGCTTGCAGGCCCAGCACGTTGTTCCGGGTGACGCCGTACTTGACCGCGCGCATCCCGCCGGCGTTGGTCCCGACGTTCCCGCCGACGCTCGCGCTCAGCTCACCGGGGTAGACGGTGTAACTCAGCCCGGCTTCGGCGGTCTTGGCGTCGAGCTCGGCGAGCGTGACGCCGGGCTGCACGACGGCGACGTGGTTCCCGGTGTCGACCTCCAGGACGGCGTTCATGCGCTCGAAGGAGATCAGCAGCCCGTCTTCGCGAGGCCGCGCGGCGCCGGACAGGCCGCTCCCGGAGCCGCGCGCGGTGACGGGGACGTTGTGTTCCGAAGCCGCTTTCAGCAGCTCCGCGACTTCCTCGGCGGTTGCCGGCTTCGCTACGTACGCGGGCTTCTGCGGCTTCGCCGTCAGTGCCTCGTCGTGCGCGTAGTCCTCGGAGATCGCCTCGCCCGTGAGCAGGTTCTTGTCCCCGACGATCCCGGCCAGCTGTGCCGCCACGTCGCCCATCGAGAGTTTCTCCTCCGCGCCGTTGCTGTGGTTACCGCAGCGTAGTACGTACCGCCGGTACGCCGCTATGAAGGTTTTTCACATTCCGGACGCGCTCAGTGATCGACTGGTTACATCAGCCCGGATTTAGCTCAGGCTAAATCTCTGGTGGGTGACGCGGGCGGCGGCGAAGCTTCTCCCATGACCTCGACGTACACCTTCGAAGACGGCTTTTCCGTGCACCGCCTCGGTTTCGGCGCCATGCGGCTCACCGAGTGGGACCACGCGCGCGACGGCGCCGAGGCGGTCGCCCGCCGCGCGGCCGAACTCGGCGTGACGTTCTTCGACACCGCCGACGCCTACGACCTGGGCTTGAACGAAGAGCTGCTCGCCCGCGCGCTGCACCCGTACCCGGGGCTGTTCGTGGCGACGAAGTGCGGGCACGCGCGCCCGAGCCGCGGTGAGTGGGTGCCGCTCGGCCGGCCCGAATACCTGCGGCAGCAGGCCGAACTCTCGCTGCGGCGCCTGCGCGTCGAGCGTCTCGAGCTGCTGCAGCTGCACCGGTTGGACCCGCAGGTGCCGCTCGCCGACCAGATCGGCGCGCTCGCCCGCCTGCGGGACGAAGGTAAGGTCGCCCGGATCGGGCTTTCGGAGGTGACGGTCGCGCAGCTGGCCGAGGCGCGGGCCATCGCGCCGATCGCCAGCGTGCAGAACCGCTACAACCTGACCGACCGGGCGTCCGAAGACGTCCTCGCGTACTGCGAGCGCGAGCGGATCGCGTTCGTGCCGTGGCTGCCGATCGCGCGCGGTGACCACGCGACCGCCGGCGGGGTGCTCGGAAAGGTCGCGGCCGGGATCGGCGCGACACCCGCCCAGGTGTCCCTCGCCTGGCTGCTGCGCCGTTCCCCGGTGGTGATCCCCATTCCCGGCACGTCGTCGATCGCGCACCTGGAAGAAAACTGCGGAGCCGCGGAAATCGAGCTTTCCGACGACGATTTCGCGAGGCTGGGTGAGCTGAGCTGAAAAACGGCCCGGCCGCGGTTTCCCGCGGCCGGGCCGTCCGGTTCGGGCCTGGATCAGACGAGCCAGCCGATGAGGTGCGCGAGGTGCGCCAGCGCGCCGGAGATGATGTCGTGGCAGTAGTGCGCGTGCTGGGCGAACGTCTGCATGGAATGGCTCCTTCAGTGATTCAACAATGATTTCCCTGGAGATGCTCCGGTAAGAGCGGAGTCAGGTTTTCACCGTGCTGGCGAGCTGTCAAAGAGCCGTTTCCGGGTGGTTCCGGCGTCGCGGAATCTTCCTACTCTAAACACGTAATCCCTTCGTGTTTGACGCCGGGGTGCTCATTTCGGCGGTCAGCCACTCTGGGTAGCGAGCGGGTCGATCATCACTGTCGGTGATTCCGGTCTTGATCCGGCATCCCGGGTACGCGGCTAGCTCGATCCGGTGATCACCGGCCACGAAAGGTGAGATTCCGACGATCACCCTTTCGAGTGGCGGCAAGCAGGGAAAAGGGGACGCCGGGCGCGGTGATCCGCACCCGGCGTCCCCTTGGGGGAGAAGGGAATCAGGCTCGCGCGAACGAGAGCGTCTCGCCCTCCACGCCCCGCAGCCACAGGTCTTGCGCGGCCGCCGCCATCTCGGCCAGGCCCTCCTCGATCGTGGCGAACACGTTGCCGGGCACCCAGCCCGCGTCGCCGTTGATCAGCAGGTTGTTGCGCCCGTAGAAGATCGCGAGATCGGTCGCGCCCTGGTCGCTGTGGGCCTCGCTGTCTTCGTCGTAGCCGTACGCCGGATTGCCGATCTCCCAGGCTTCGAAGCCGAAGTACACGACGTCGCCCGGGATCGGCGTGATCGTCGGGTTCTCCCGCCCGGGCTTCGGCTCCGCGAACGGCGGCACGAGCGTGTAGACCTCGTTGCGCGCGTACTTCGCGTGGTAGGCGGAACCGCTCTGCGGCAACGCGTCCCACACCGCTTTGCAGGTGCGCGGCGCCTCGTCGTCGAGCAGCCGGGCCCGGCAGGAGACTCCGCGCTTGTCGAGCGTGATCGTGATGTACCGCGCCATGCTCAGCTCCCCGTGACCGACGCGACGACCTCGCCCCAGATGCGCAGCGCGTCGTCGACCTGCTCGGCGTTGACGACCAGCGGCGGCACCATGCGGACGACGTTCATGTACGGCCCGCAGGTGAGCAGCAGCAGGCCGTTCTTCGACGCGGTCTGCTGCGCGGCCGCCGCCGTCGCCGCGTCGGGCTCGCCGTCCGCGGTGGTGAACTCCGAGCCGACCAGCAGCCCGAGCCCGCGCACCTCGCCGATCGCCGGCGTCTTGTCCGCGATCACCCGCGCCCCTTCGAGCAGCTGACGCCCGCGCTCGGCGGCGTTCTCGACCAGGTTCTCCCGCTGGATCACCTCGAGTGTCGCGATCGCCGCCGCGCACGAGACGGCGTTGCCGCCGTACGTGCCGCCCTGCGACCCCGGGAACGCCTTCGCCATCAGCTCCTGCGAAGCGGCGATGCCGGACAGCGGGAAGCCGCTCGCCAGTCCCTTCGCGATGAGCACGATGTCGGGGGAGACGCCGAAGTGGTCGTGGCCCCAGAACTTGCCGGTGCGGCCGAAGCCCGTCTGGATCTCGTCGAGGACGAGCAGGATGCCGTGCCGGTCCGCGCGTTCGCGCAGGCCTGCCATGAACTCGGTGTTCGCCGGGACGTACCCGCCCTCGCCGAGCACCGGCTCGACGAAGATCGCGGCCGTCTCGTTGGGCGCGCTGACCGTCTGGAACAGGAAGTCCAGCTCGCGCAGCGCGAACTTCGTCGCGGTCTGCTCGTCCCAGCCGTAGTGGTAGGCGTAGGGGAACGGCGCGACGTGCACGCCCGCCATCAGCGGGCCGATGCCGGCGCTGAACCGCGTCCCGGACGTCGTCATCGACGCCGCCGCGACCGTCCGGCCGTGGAAGCCGCCCTGCATGACGACGACGTTCGGGCGCTTCGTCGCCTGCCGCGCGAGCCGCAACGCCGCCTCGACGGCTTCGCTGCCCGAGTTCGCGTAGAAGAGCGAGTCCAGACCGTCCGGCAGGACGTCGCCGAGGCGCTTGGTGAGCTCGAGCAGGGGCCGGTGCATCACCGTCGTGTACTGCCCGTGGACGAGCTTGCCGATCTGCTCCTGCGCCGCGCGCACGACGTGCGGGTGGCAGTGCCCGGTGCTCGTGACGCCGATGCCGGCGGTGAAGTCGAGGTGGCGTTTGCCGTCGACGTCGTAGAGGTAAACCCCTTCACCGTGGTCGACCACGACGGGCGTTGCCTGCTTGAGCAGCGGAGATAGCTGGGCCATGGCAGCGTGCTCCTTGGTCGGTTGAGCGGGTTGTCGATTGTTGACAATATCCATAGCATGGCCCTCGGGACAACACGTGAGGAGCAGTCGGGATGAGCGCGAGCACCGAGTCCGGCGTCGTCGACGCGGTCGGCAAGGAACTGTTCATCGGCGGCAAGTGGGTCGCCGCCGAGTCCGGGAAGACGTTCCCGGTGGTCGACCCGGCCACCGGCAAGGAGCTGTGCCAGGTCGCCGACGCCTCCCCGGCGGACGGCCTCGCCGCGCTGGACGCCGCCGTCGCCGCGCAAGCGGACTTCGCGAAGATGGCGCCGCGGGAGCGCGGTGAGATCCTGCGCCGGGCGTACGAGCTGCTGATGAAGCGCCAGGAAGAGCTCGCGTTGCTCATGACGCTCGAAATGGGCAAGCCGCTCGCCGAGTCGAAGGGGGAAATCGCCTACGCCGCGGAGTTCTTCCGCTGGTTCGCCGAAGAGGCCGTCCGCATCGACGGCGGCTTCGCGACCGCCCCGAACGGCGTGGGCCGGTTCCTCATCACGAAGCAGCCGGTCGGCCCCACGCTGCTGATCACGCCGTGGAACTTCCCGATGGCGATGGGCACCCGCAAGATCGGCCCGGCGATCGCCGCGGGCTGCACGTCGGTGATCAAGCCTGCCGCGCAGACGCCGCTGTCGATGCTCGCGCTGGCCGGCATCCTCGCCGAGGCCGGGCTGCCCGAGGGCGTGCTGAACGTGATCACGACCAGCGACTCCGGCGGCGTGATGGAACCGCTGATCCGCGACGGCCGCGCCCGTAAACTCTCGTTCACCGGCTCCACCGGCGTCGGCCGGAAGCTGCTGGAACAGTGCGCCGACAAGGTCCTCCGCACGTCGATGGAGCTGGGCGGCAACGCGCCGTTCCTGGTCTTCGACGACGCCGACATGGACGCGGCGATCGACGGCGCGATGCAGGCGAAGATGCGCAACATCGGCGAGGCGTGCACCGCGGCGAACCGGTTCTACGTGCAGCGCGGCGTCGTCGAGGAGTTCTCGCGGCGGCTGACCGAGCGCATGCAGGCGCTGCCGATGGGCCGTGGCACCGAGAAGGACGTCGTGGTCGGCCCGCTGATCGACGACAAGGCCGTCGACAAGGTGACGGAGCTGGTCAAGGACGCCACGGACCGCGGCGCGCGGGTGCTCACCGGCGGGGCCGGCGTCGACGGGCCCGGTCACTTCTACCAGGCCACCGTGCTCACCGACGTCCCGCAGGAGGCACGGCTGACGCACGAGGAGATCTTCGGGCCGGTCGCGCCGATCACCCCGTTCGACACCGAGGAAGAGGCGGTGGCGAAGGCGAACGACACCGAATTCGGGCTCGTTTCCTACGTCTTCACCAGCGACCTCAAGCGCGCGCTGCGCGTGTCCGAGGCCCTCGAAGCCGGCATGATCGGGCTCAACCAGGGCATCGTCTCGAACCCGGCGGCGCCCTTCGGCGGGATCAAGGCGTCCGGCCTCGGCCGCGAGGGCGGCACGGTCGGCATCGAGGAGTTCCTGGAGACCAAGTACATCGCGGTGGCCCTGTGACGACCTACCGCTTGGCGAGCATCCCCGGCGACGGGATCGGTGTCGACGTCACGGTCGAGGCCCGCAAGGTCCTCGACCGGGCGTCCGCCCGCTTCGGCTTTTCCTTGGAGTGGACCGAATTCGACTGGAGTTGCGAGCGGTACGCGCAACTCGGCGCGATGATGCCGGAAGACGGCGTCGCGCAGCTCTCGGCGTACGACGGGATCCTGCTCGGCGCGGTCGGCTTCCCCGGCGTCCCGGACCACGTTTCGCTGTGGGGCCTGCTGATCCCGCTGCGGCGCGCGTTCCAGCAGTACGTCAACCTGCGCCCGGTGCGGCTGCTCCCGGGCACGACGTCCGTGCTGGCCGGGCGGAAGGCCGAGGAGCTGGAGCTGGTCATCGTCCGCGAGAACTCCGAGGGGGAGTACTCGGCGATCGGCGGGCGGCACAACGCCGGGCGGCCGGACGAATTCGTGTTGCAGGAATCGGTTTTCACGCGCGTCGGCGTCGAACGGATCATCCGGTACGCGTTCGAGCTGGCGCGTACGCGGTCTTCGCGCGTCTGCTCGGCGACGAAGTCCAACGGCCTGATCCACTCGATGCCGTTCTGGGACGAGATCTTCGCCGAGGTCGCCGCGGAGTTTCCGGATGTCCACAGTGAACAGATGCACGTGGACGCGCTGGCCGCCCGGATGGTCCAGGCGCCGGACCGGCTCGACGTCGTCGTGGCGTCGAACCTCTTCGGGGACATCCTGAGCGACCTGGCGGCCGCGATCACGGGCGGGCTCGGCATGGCGCCGTCCGGCAACATCAACCCATCGGGTGAATCCCCGTCGATGTTCGAGGCGGTCCACGGGAGCGCTCCGGACATCGCCGGACAGGGCATCGCGAACCCCGTGGCGCAGATCCTGGCGGCCGCGATGCTGGTCGAACACCTGGGTGAAACCGTTGCCGCGCAAGCGATCCGCGCCGCCGTGGACCGCGTCCTCGACGAGGGCCGCGTCCGCACCCCCGACCTCGGCGGCACGGATACCACAGAACGGCTCGGCACGGCGGTGGCCGAAGCACTGGGCTGAGTTTTTGTCGGTGCCCTCCGGCACGGTGGCCCCAAGCCCACCGAGGGGGAGGAGAAACCGATGTGCTGGCAATGTGAAAACCCGGATCGGCCACAGTCCGACTACCTGACGATGCTCCAGGAGAAGGTGGCCGACCGGGGCTGGCTCGTGCAAGGCGTGGAGGGCAACGAGCTTTATCCGCCGTGGGCCTACACGATCGGGCTCAGCGGGTACGGCCTGCCCGAACTGGTCACGACCGGCTTGCCGCTCGAAGAAGCCGCCGAACTGCTGAACGACCTGGCGTCGCACGCGCTGCACGCGTCGCCACCCGAGCCGGGGGAACGCATTCCGCTGCGGGACGGTCCCATGGTCGAGGTCGTCCCGCTGACGGAACCGTCGGCGCACCTGGTGTTCGCGGTCGCCCTGTACGGCCCGGAAATCCGTGCGCTGCAACTGGTCCACGCGGACGAGCACGGCCGCTGGCCGTGGTCACCCGACTTCCGCGACGGCCGGGGCGGCCAGCCGGTGCTGGGGGTGCGCCGTGCCGGCTGACTGCGCGTGCAGAGTGCCCAGGGACTGTTTCCCGATACCCGTGCCCGCCGTCCACGCACGCGTGCCGTCCAGCCGGGTGGGCATGGTGACCGTCCGGCTGGACGAGCCGGCGTGGGTGGACGAACCCGTTTCCTGGGCGGATGAAACGGCCGGCTGGGCGGACGGGTCCGCCGGCCGTCGGGGCAAGCGGGCCGCACCCGTGGCCGAGCCGGCGGTGGATGAACCGGCCGTGGCGGACGAGCCGGCGGCGTGGGCGGCCG
>NZ_JAAGNB010001568.1:0-3445 GCF_010550475.1 Amycolatopsis sp. SID8362 | reverse complement strand
CTCCCCCCGCCGACCGACCGCGATCATCGGCAGCACGCTCACCGCGATTACCACCGAGCCCGGTCGCAACCGACGGCCGGCCACGCTCACCCGCCTGGTCCGATGCAGCACCGGCATCGCCACCACCCACAGCACCGCCCGACAGACCACCACCGGCCGCAACCACTCCCCCCGCCGACCGACCGCGATCATCGGCAGCACGCTCACCGCGATTACCACCGAGCCCGGTCGCAACCGACGGCCGGCCACGCTCACCCGCCTGCTCCGGCGCAGCACCGGCATCGCCGCCACCCACAGCACCGCCGGGCAGACCGCCACCGGCCGCAACCACTCCCCCCGCCGACCGGCCGCGATCGTCGGCAGCACGCTCACCGCGGTTACCACCGAGGCGAGTCCCCTCCGGCGGTCGGCCGTCATCGCCCGAGGCAAGGTCCCCGCCAGGGCTCCCGGCCGCCGAGCGGGTCCGGCCGGGAGCGGCAGTGTCGCGAAGCCGGTCATGGCCACTGTCGTCAGCGCCGGCGAACCGGTCACCGTCGGCGCTGCCCGGCAGGTGGTCGCCGCGGGTCACGATCGATCCCCTCGGCAGTCCGCCGCGATCGCCCTCAACGCCTCCGCGAAGTCGTCAGCCACCCCCGCAACCGTCGCCCGCTCGTGCAGATCGGGCCGGTAGAACCACGAAAACTCCAGCCGCCCGTCCCGCACCCCGCCGACGACCTCCAGCACGTGGGCCGGAACGTTCGCCGGGTCCTGCTCGCGCCCGATCGGCGGGTGGGCGCGCAAGTACAACCCGTCGCCAGAACCCGCGTGGTCGCCCTGGCCGAGGTAGTTGAACGCCACCTCCGGCGTCCGCCCGCCGAGCGACGGGTCCCGGTAGCAGCGCAGCGCGCCGAACCCGAACCCGTTGCCCGGCACCGCACGCAGCTGCCGCCGGACCGCCTTCACCAGCTCACGCCACCCCGCCGCCGGATCCACCGTCAGCGCCACCGGGAACAGCGTCGTGAACCAGCCGACCGTCCGCGACAGGTCCGCGCCCTCCAGGATCTCCTCCCGCCCGTGCCCTTCCAGGTCGACCGACACGGCGGGCTCCCCCGTCCAGCGGGTCAGCGCCCGGGCCAGCGCGGCGAGCAGGACGTCGTTGATGCGCGTCCGGTACGCCCCGGGCGCCCAGTGCAGCAACGCATCCGTCGCCCGCGAGTCGACCGCGACCGTGACCACGTCAGCGCCCGGTGGCGCCGAGGTCCGGTCGCGCGGGACCGCACAGCCAGGCAGGTCACGCGCCCAGTGCGCACGCTCGTCGTCCAGGCCACCCGACAAGACGAACTCGCGCAGCCGGTGGGCCCAGTCGCGGAAGGACGTCGTCTTCGGGCCGAGGTCCGGCTTCTCCCCCGCCTCGATCTGCCGGTACGCCCGCTCCAGGTCCTCCAGCAGGATGCCCCACGACACCGCGTCGACGACCAGGTGGTGCGCGGCCAGGAACAGCCGCCGGCCGGACAGCAGCGCGCGCAGCTGGGGCGGACGCGCCAGGTCGAAGCTCGCCTGCGCGTCGTCCGCCGCCTGCTCGAGGTCGGCCGCCGGCACCACCCGCAGCACCGCGCACGCCTCCACCGGCGCGTTGTGCTGCGTCCAGCCGTCCGGGGTCCGCTCGAAGCGCAACCGCAGCGCGTCGTGGTGCGCGATCACCGCGTCGAGCGCTTGCCGCAAGGCTTCTTCGTCCACCGGGCCGGCCAGCTCGACCAGCACGGACTGGTTGAAGTGCGCCGGGTTCGCCGGTTCCGCGTCGAAGAACCACCGCTGGATCGGCGTCAGCGGGACGTCGCCGACGACCGCCTCCCGCTCCTCGACGGCGTCCTCCGCCGCGTGCGCGACGGTGGCCAGCTCGGCGACCGTCTGGTGGGTGAACAGGTCCTTCGACCGCAACGCCAGCCCGGCCTGCCGGGTCCGGTGCACGACCTGGATGGCGAGGATCGAGTCGCCGCCCAGCTCGAAGAAGTTGTCCGTCACGCCGACGCGGGGCAGGCCGAGCACCGCCGACCACACGCCCGCGAGCGTCGTCTCGACGTCGGTCCGCGGGGGCACGAACTCCCCGGTCCGCACCTCCGTCAGGTCCGGTTCCGGCAGCGCCGCGCGGTCGACCTTCCCGTTGGCGGTCACCGGCACGGCGGCCAGCGGCACGAACACCGACGGCACCAGGTAGTCCGGCAGCGCCTCGCCCAGGTACGCCCGCAGCTCGGCCACCTCGCCGACGACGTAGGCGACGAGCCGCTTGTGCCCCTCGATCTCGCGGGCGACCACGACGGCTTCCCGCACGTCCGGGTGCTGCCGCAGCGCCGTCTCGATCTCGCCCAGCTCCACCCGGAACCCGCGGATCTTGACCTGCTCGTCGACGCGCCCGGCGAAGGACAGCTCGCCCGCCGCCGTCCAGCGGACGACGTCGCCGGTGCGGTACATCCGGGTGCCCGGGGCGCCGAAGGGGTTGGCGACGAACCGGTCCGCGGTCAGGCCCGGCCGGTCCAGGTAGCCGCGGGCCAGGCCCGGCCCGCTGACGTACAGCTCGCCGGGCGTGCCGATCGGCACCGGCCGCAGTGCCGCGTCCAGCACGTGCACCTCGGTGTTCGGGATCGGCCTGCCGATCGGCGGGGTGCCGCCCGGTGCGAGCGGCCCGCTCCACGACGTGACGACCGTGGCCTCGGTCGGGCCGTAGGCGTTGATCATCCGGCGCCCGGGCGCCCACCGCGCCACCAGCTCGGCCGGGCACGCGTCCCCGCCGACGAGCAGCGTGCGGAAGCCCGGCAGCGCGACGTCGGGCACGGTCGCCAGCGCGACCGGCGGGAGCAGCGCGTGCGTGATCCCCTGCTGCCGCAGGACATCCGCGAGCTGCTCACCGAGCAGCGGGCCCGCCGGCGGCACGACCAGCGCCGCTCCGGCGGGCAGCGAGAGGCACAGCTCGAGGATCGACGCGTCGAAGCTCGGCGAGCTGAACGCGAGCACGCGGTCCCCGGCGCGCACGTCGCAGTGCTCGATCTCGGCGGCGGAGAACGACGCCAGCCCGCGGTGGGTGACGACGACGCCCTTGGGCCGCCCGGTCGAACCCGACGTGTAGATCACGTACGCCGGGGTGTCCGGATCGACCGGACGGCCGAGGTTCGTGTCCGGGAAGCCCGGCGTGTCGAGTTCGGCGTCGACCACGAAGACCGGGCTCGCGTCCTCGAGCATGAACCGGATGCGCTCGGCCGGGTAACCGGGATCGACCGGCAGGAACGCGGCGCCGGTCTTGGCCACGGCGAGTTCGGTGACGACCAGCGCGACCGACCGCGGCAGCCGCACGGCGACCACCCGCTCCGGCCCCGCGCCGCGCTCGGCGAGCAGCCGGGCCAGCCGGTTCGCGCGTGCGTTCAGCTCCGCGAAGGTCAGCGTGCCATCCTCGGACACCAGCGCGGCCGCGTGC
>NZ_JAAGNB010001523.1:0-9239 GCF_010550475.1 Amycolatopsis sp. SID8362 | reverse complement strand
GAGCCAGCGCAGCACGACTTCGTGCCCGGCGAGCCGCTCGGCGTAGCGGAGGCCGCCGCGGAGCAGGGCGAGCGTCCGGACCCCGACGATGGCGACGGTGAGCGCGCCGAGCGGGGGCCGTTCGGCGGCGCGGAGGAGCAGCCAGGCGGCGGTGGCCATGAGGGCCAGTGCGGCGAGTTCGGCTCCGGCGCCGAGGAGGGCGGCGCGGACGAGGCGGAGAGTGTCCCTTGTGGACACGGCCCAGAGGTTCACGCCGCCACCTCCGCGCGAATCCGGCCGTCCCGCAGCTCCACCACCCGGTCCGCCAGCGTCACCATCGCCGGCCGGTGGGCGACGAGCACCGCGGTCCGGTCCGGCAGCAACCGCCGGGTCGCCGACAAAACCGTCTCTTCCGTCCGCGAATCCAGCCGGGTCGTCGGCTCGTCCAGCAACACCAGCCCCGCCGACGTCCGGGCCAGCGCCCGCGCCAGCCCCACCCGCTGCCGCTGGCCCGCCGACAGGCCCTCGCCCAGCTCGCCCACCTGGGTGTCGTACCCCGCGGGCAACCCGGCCGCCACCGAGTCCAGCGCCGCGGCCCGGGCCGCGGCCGGAACGTCGGCCGGCTGCCCCAACGCGATGTTCTCCGCCAGCGTCCCCCGGAACAGCGTCGGCCGCTGCGGCACCCAGGCCACGTCGGCGAGCCAGTCGTCCGGCGACAGCGAACGCAGGTCCACCCCGTCGACGAGCACCCGCCCCGACGAAGGCGTCACGAACCCCAGCAGCACCGCCAGCAGCGTGCTCTTGCCCGACCCGCTCGGTCCCACCAACGCGATCCGCGCCCCCGCCGGCACCCGCAGGTCCACATCGGACAACACCGCAACACCGTCGTAGCACACCGAAACCCGGTCCAGCTCCAGCGAAGGCGCACCCCGCCGCCGGGTCGAAACCGCCTGCCGAGGGGTGAGTACCGGTACCGCGAGGGCCTCCCGCAACGCCGTCAACCCCTCGGCCGCCGCGTGGAACTTCGCGCCCGCCGCGCGCAGGGGCAGGTACGCCTCCGGGGCCAGCACCAGCACCAGCAACGCCGTTCGCGCGTCGAGGCCGCCGTCGAGGAGGCGGAACCCGATCGGCACCGCCACCAGCGCCACCGACATGGTCGCCACCAGTTCCAGCACCAGCGCCGAAAGGAACGCGATCCGCAGCGTCTTCATCGTCGCGTCGGTGTGGGCGGACGTCATCGACCGGACCGTCGAGGCCTGCGCCGCCGCCCGGCCGAACACCCGGAGCGTCCCGAGCCCCCGCACCACGTCGAGGAAATGGCCACCGAGGCGGAGCAGCAGCGACCACTGCCGCTCGGTGCGCGCCGCGGTGTGCTTGCCGACGAGGATCGCGAAGACCGGGATCAGCGGGAGCGTCGCCGTGACGACCAGCGCCGACACCAGGTCCGTCGTGAACAGCCGCGCGATCACCGCGACCGGCATCACCACCGACACGACCAGCGACGGCAGGTAGCCGGTCAGGTAGCTGTCCGTCGCGTCGGCCCCGCGCGTCACCTGCGTCGCGACGACACCCGCGCGGTCGGCGCGCGAATCGAGCAACCGGCGGCGCAGGCCGGCGCGCACCGAAGCCGCGAACCGTCCACTGAGGACGCCGTGGCCCAATGAAAGCAGTACCCGCGCGGCGATCGCGACGACCAGGAACAGCGAGACGCCGCCACCGGTGAGCAGCGTGGCGAGACCTTCGGCCTGGAGCAGCACCGAAGCGGCGGTGAGCACCCCGAGCGCGGCCAGCACGGCCAGGTAGCGCCGGAGTCCGGGCAGAGCGGGCACGGCGTTCCCCCTAGAAGTGCAGCAGCGAGCGCTGGTCGACGGGATGGCGGTGGGCGCGCCAGGTCAGCCACTGCACGACCAGCAGCACCAGCACCGACGGCGGCGCGAACCACGCCAGGAGCGCGAAGGTCCCCGGTGCCGTCGCCGCCTGCTCGACCGTCAGCGCGTACCCGGGCGAGACCAGCACCGCGGGGAACCGCAGCGTGCCGGCGAGCAGGGCCGGGCAGGCGGCCAGGACCATCGAGCCGACGAGCGCGAGGCGGTTCCGCCGCAGCGCCAAGCCGAGCCGGGTGGCGGCGAGCGAGGCGAAGGCCAGTACCGCGACACCCACGCCGAGCGCCGTGACGCCGTCGAGCGCGAAGGCGCTCCACACCGTGGTGATCACCAGGAACGCGAACACGGGCGCGGTGAACGCGCGGGCCAGCCGCACCGCGCGCCCGGTCAGCTCGGCCGGGGCGCGCACGGCGAGGAACGCCGCGCCCTGCAAGGCGAACAGCGCCACGAACCCGAGCCCCCACAGCACGGCGTACGGGCTGAAGAGCGCGAGGACGTCCCCGGACGGCGAGCCGTCGGCGGCCAGCGGCAGCCCGGCCACGAGGTTGCCGAGGAACAGGCCCCACGACAGCGCCGTCACGAGCGCGCCGCCGACGATGCCCGCGGTCCAGGCGCCGCGCCGCGCGTCCGGGCGGCGGCTGCGCAGCTGCATCGACGCCGTGAACGTCACCAGGCCGAGCAGCAGCGTCACGACCAGGACGTACGCCCCGGCGAACACCTTGCCCTCCAGGTGCGGGAACGCGCCGAACAGCAGCCCGACCGCGGCGACCAGCCACACCTCGTTGGCCAAGAAGAACGGGCCGAGCGCGCCGAGCGTCTGCCGCCGCCGCCGTTCGTCGGTCTCGAAGACCGGCAGGAGCATCCCGACGCCGTAGTCGTAGCCCGCGAGCGCGAAGTACCCGCAGGTCAGCAGGCCCAGCACGCACCACCACAAGGTCACCATCGGTCAGACTCCGCTCAGGACGGGCAGCTCGGCCGGCTCGTCGACCGGGTCCGGGCCGCGCTTGGCGACCCGCGCCATGAGCACCCAGTCGGCCACCGCGAGCGCGGCGAACAGCAGCGAGAAAGCGATGAAGGAGAACAGGATCTGGCCGGCCGGGACGTCCGCGACGGCGTCGGCGGTGCGCAGCTTCCCCCAGACCAGCCACGGCTGACGGCCGAGTTCGCGCACCAGCCAGCCCATGATCGACGCGACGAACGGCAGCGGGATCGCCGCGACCATCAGGTAGTGCAAGAACCGCGCCTTGGTGAGCCAGTTCCGGAACAGCAGCAGCGTGCCGAGGAGCGCGCAGAGGAACATCGCGAACCCGAGGGTGATCATCACGCCGAGCGGCGCGCCCACCGCCGCTTCGTGCAGCTTGTCCGGTTGGTACATCTTCAGCTGGCCGAACTGAGCGAAGCCCTGGTTGACCACGAAGATCGAGCCGACGAGCGCGGTGACCACGCCGAGCCGCATCGAACGGCGGAAGAACTCGACCTCCGCCGTGCGCTTCAGGAAGTGGTACGCGCTGACGCCGACGACGAAGAACCCGCCGGTCACCAGCGCGGCGCTGACGACGTGCGGGAGCGACGCGACCAGTGCCGGGTTCGAGAGCAGCGCGCCGAAGTCGTCGAGGTGCAGGGTGCCGCCTTCGAGCCGGCTGCCGACCGGGTTCTGCAGGAACGAGTTGGCCAGCATGATGAACAGCGCCGACGCGTACGCGGTCAGCGTGACCAGCCAGATCAGCGCCAGGTGCAGCCACTTGCGCAGCCGGCCGAAGCCGAAGATCCACAGGCCGAGGAAGGTCGACTCCAGGAAGAACGCGACCAGCGTCTCGATGGCCAGCGGTGCGCCGAAGACGTCACCGGCGAAAGCGGAAAGCCCGGTCCAGGTCAGCCCGAACTGGAATTCCATCACGATTCCGGTGACGATCCCCAGCGCGTAATTGATCACGTACAGGCGGCCCCAGTAGCGGGTCATCCGCAGCAGTTCGGGCTTGCCGCCGACCGCCGCGCGCGTCTGCATCACGGCCACCATCGTGACCAACCCCAGCGTGAGCAGCACGAACAGGAAGTGGAACGAAGTCGTCGTCGCGAACTGGAGTCTCGCGACCGGGAGTGCGTCCATGCCGAGCGACTATATACGTAGTCTGACTACATGTAGGCACAAAACCCATGAGATCCGGGTCATCTCCGGGTAATCCCCGGGTGTGTCCCCCGCCGTCGGGCAATAGCCTTTCCGGGGTGGGATGCGTAGACTGCGTACCTATGAAGGCGGACACCCTGCGCGGGCACCTCGACGCGTTGCTGCTGGCGGTGCTCGACGGCCGGAAACTGCACGGCTACGCGATCATCGAGGCGCTCCAGCTGCGCAGCGACGGCGCGCTCGACCTGCCGACCGGCACGGTCTACCCGGCGCTGCGCCGGCTCGAGCGGGCCGGCTGGCTGGCCAGCGAGTGGGACGTCGTCTCCGGCCGCAAGCGGCGCACCTACCGGCTCACGCGCTCCGGCCAGCAGGCCCTGGCCGCCGAACGCGCGGAGTGGCGGGAGTTCACCACGGTCATCGGGGGAGTGCTGGGGGCATGATCGACGAATACCTGGGCGACCTGGACCGCAGGCTGCACGGCTGCGGCCGGTTCAAGGCCGACCTGCTGGACGAGGCCAGGGACGGCCTGCACGACGCCGCCGACGCGTACCGCGCGGGCGGCTGGAGCGACGAGGACGCCGAGCGCCGCGCGGTCGCCGACTTCGGCCCGGCCGCCGTCGTCGCCCGCGACTACCAGGCCGAGCTGGGCATGCTCAGTGGCGTCCGCACGCTGTGGAAGCTCGTCATCGGCGTCCCGGCGATGCAGATCGCGTGGGACTACGCCCGGATCCTCACCTTCGGCGAGTGGACGAGGATCTCGACGCCGACGCCGGGGTGGTACAAGGTCGTCACGCACGTCAGCCACGGCGCGGTGTTCGTCGTGCCGGTGATCGGCGTGCTGGCGCTGCTCGGCATCCGCTGGCTGAGCCGCCACCTCGACGGCACCGGGCTCGCGCGGTTCTGCGGCACCCTCATCGCGATCGCGGTCGGCGTCAACCTGGCTTCGGTCGGGCTGTTGATCAGCGCGACCGGGTTCGTGGACGCGTCACGGCTGTTCCTGAGCGTCCCGTGCGCGGTGCTGATGGTCGCCTGGGTGCTGCTTTCGCTGCGGCTCGTCGTGCTCGCGAGACGATCCTGGGGTGGGTATGCCACGATCGTCGCGTGACGACCGCGCTGATCTACCTCGTAGTCATGCTGCTGGTGGCCGCCGTGGTGTTCCTGCTGGCCGCCGTGGTCTTCGGCCGGGGTGAGGAGCTCGCCCCGCTGCCGCCGGGCAGCTCGCCGACGCGGCTGCCCGCCGAGGACATCACCGGCGAGGACCTGACCGAGGTCCGCTTCCAGCTGGTGCTGCGCGGCTACAAGATGTCCGAGGTGGACTGGGTGCTGCGCCGGCTCGGCGTCGAGCTGGACGAGCTGCGCGCCCGGGTCGCCGAGCTGGAGCAGCGCGAGCGCGACCGGGAAAGCGCGCCCGAAGGGGCCCAGTGACGGATCTGATCCTGTCGGTCGACGTGCGCGCGCCGGCCGGGACGACCTGGCTCGCGCTCACCGACTGGACGCGCCAGGGCGAGTGGATGCTCGGCACCGAGGTCGAGGTCGTCGCGGGCAACGGCCGCAGCGTCGGGTCGCGCCTTTCGGCGTTCACCGGGGTGGCCGGCATCGGGTTCACGGACAAGATGGAGATCACGAGCTGGGAGCCGCCGGTGCGGTGCGCCGTCCGGCACCTCGGCAGCGTCGTGCAGGGCACCGGCGTGTTCCAGGTGGTGGCGAAGGGCGCGACGCGCTCGACGTTCGTCTGGGCCGAGCACCTGCGGCTGCCGTTCGGGCCGCTGGGCCGGCTCGGCTGGCCGGTGGTGCGCCCGGCGTTCGCGCTGGGCGTGCGCCAGTCGCTGCGGCGGTTCGCGCGGTTCGCGGAGAACTATTCGGTGGGTGGGGATGAGTGAGCTGTTCGGCACCGACGGCGTCCCGCGGTGCAGCTGGGGCAATTCGGCCCCGGACTACGTGGCCTACCACGACGAGGAGTGGGGCGTCCCGCTCCACGGCCAGGACGAGCTGTACGAGCGGCTGTGCCTCGAGTCGTTCCAGTCCGGGCTCTCGTGGATCACGATCCTGCGCAAGCGCGAGAACTTCCGGAAGGCGTTCAAGCGGTTCAAGCCGGCGAAGGTGGCGAAGTTCGGCGACGCCGACGTCGAGCGGCTGATGCAGGACGCGTCGATCGTGCGGAACCGGGCCAAGATCCTGGCCGCGATCAAGAACGCGCAGGCGATCGCCGCGCTGGACACGCCGCTGGACGACCTGCTGTGGTCGTTCGCGCCGACGTCGCATCGCCGTCCTCGCACGATGGCCGACGTCCCGGCCATCACGGACGAGTCCAAGGCGATGGCCAAGGAGCTGAAGAAGCGCGGCTTCGTCTTCCTCGGCCCGACGACGTGCTACGCGCTGATGCAGGCCACCGGCATGGTCGACGACCACGTCTCCGGCTGCTTCCGGGCCCGGTCGTGAGTGTTTAGTCGGGTTCTAACCCGACTAAACACTCACGACGTCACTTGCCCTGGAAGTTCGGCTTGCGCTTGCCGACGAAGGCCTCGACGGCCTCGGTGTGGTCGGCGGTCGCGCCGAGCGCGGTCTGGGCGGCGTCCTCGGCGTCGAGGGCCTCTTCGAACGTCGACTGCGCGGCCAGGTTGAGCACGCCCTTGATCTTCGCGTAGGCGACGGTCGGCCCGTTGGCCAGCTTCGCCGCCACCTTCTGGGCGCGCGCCGCCAGCTCCTCGTCCGGCACGACCTCGCCGACCAGGCCGAGGCGCAGCGCCTCCGCCGCGTCGACGGTCCGGGCCAGCAGCATCAGCTCGGCGGCGCGGCCGTAGCCGACCAGCCGCTGCAGCGTCCACGACGCCCCCGAGTCCGGCCCGAGCCCGACGTTGGCGAAGGCCATCAGGAACGACGACGACTCGGCGGCGATCCGCAGGTCACTGGCGTAGGCGAAGGCGGCCCCGGCACCGGCGGCGGTGCCGTTGATCGCGGCGATCACCGGCTTCGCCATCGACACGATCGCCTTGACGATCGGGTTGTAGTGCTCCTTCACCGTGTGTAGCGGGGCGGGGTCACCCGCCTGCAGCAGCCCCACGTGCTCCTTCAGGTCCTGGCCGGCGCAGAACGCCTTGCCCGAACCGGTGAGCACGACCGCGCGGACGGCTTCGTCGTCCGCCGCCTCGCGCAGCGCCGCGAGCAGTGCTTCCTTCAGCTCGACGGTCAGCGAGTTGTACGCCTGCGGCCGGTTGAGGGTGAGGGTGCGCACCCCGTCGGCGTCGGCGATCAGCAGGACGTCGGATGTGGTCACGTCTTCTCCTTGCGCGGATACATCGGTCGGTCACAGTCTTTCACCTCGCGCGAGCCGCATACCAGCACCGATACGGCGGCAAAAGATCGGTCCGCTGATGCGCCCGGCCGCTGATGAGGGACAATGGACACCAGACCCGGCTGGCTTTCACGCGAGCGCGACCCGGGCGCGCCGGTTGAGACGGAGGGAGCACGCTATGGCGGCCATGAAGCCCCGGACCGGAGATGGTCCCCTCGAAGTGACTAAGGAGGGGCGGGGCCTCGTGATGCGCGTACCGCTCGAGGGCGGTGGGCGACTCGTCGTCGAACTTTCCGCGGAAGAAGCGAAGGACCTCGGCGCCGCTTTGGCGGAGGTCACCGGCTAGCAAGCCTCCCTCGAACCGTCCTTCCGTCGCACCCCGGTCTCCCTTCGGAGGCCGGGGTCGCGGTTCCTCAGCGCCCGGAGGTTGCTCACTGTGCGTAATCCGCTACCCCCCGTTCCGACCAGTCTGCTCGACATCGAGGTAACGGCGGAGCTCCGCCGCGGCACCCCGACGGCCCGGTTCGTGACCGCGCCCGCGGACGACGTGGAGTCCGAGCCCCTCGAGGTCGGCGGCATCCGGATCACCGGCAAGGCGGGCGACGTGCAGACGGTCCCCGGCGACGGTCCCCGCTGGATCGCGGGCCTCGGCGACGGCGAGCCGAAGCAGTACCGCAAGACCGGCGCGGCGCTGGTCCGCGCGGTGAACGCGGCGCTGGCCGAGGACGTCGACAACGGGGGCAAGGCGTTCCGCGCGGTGCAGGTCGAGCTGCCGGAGGAGGCGTCCGGCGAGCACGTGACCGAGCTGGCGCTCGGGCTGCTCCTGGGCGGCTACCGCTTCAAGGTGTCCGGCGAGGACCCGAAGCCGTCGGTGCGGACGGTCCGGCTCGTGACCGCCGACCCGGCCGCCGCCGAGCTGGTCGCGCGCGCTTCGGCGCTGGCCGCGGCGACGGCGCTGACCCGCGACCTGGCGAACACGCCGTCGAACGTGAAGACCCCGGCGTGGCTGGCGGACACGGCGGCGAAGGTGGCGGGCCCGGGCGTCGAGGTGACGATCCGGGACGAGAAGTGGCTGACGACGCAGGGCTTCGGCGGCGTCGTGGCGGTCGGCGGCGGCTCGGCCCGCCCGCCGCGCCTGATCGAGATGACGTACCGCCCGGCGGGCGCTTCGAAGCACCTGCTGCTGGTCGGCAAGGGCATCACGTTCGACACCGGCGGCCTGTCCATCAAGCCCGCCGACGGCATGCACCTGATGCGCACGGACATGGCGGGCGGCGCGGCCGTGATCGCCGCCACCCGCGCGATCGCGGCCCTCGGCCTGCCGGTGCGCGTGACGGCGCTGGTGCCCGCGGCGGAGAACCACGTGTCGGGCTCGTCGTACCGTCCCGGCGACATCGTCCGCCACTACGGCGGCAAGACGACCGAGGTCGGCAACACCGACGCGGAGGGCCGCATGGTCCTGGCGGACGCGCTGGCCTACGGCATCCGCAGGTTCACCCCGGACTACGTCGTCGACGCGGCGACGCTGACGGGAGCGATGAAGGTCTCGCTCGGCCTGCGGACGGGTGGGTTGTTCGCTTCGGATTCTTCGCTGGCTGACGCGGTGATCGGGGCGGGCGCGCGCGTGGGCGAGGCGTGGTGGCGCATGCCGTTGGTCGAGGACTACGCGGAGAACGTCCGCGGCGAGTTCGGCGACGTCCGGCAGACCCCGGGCGGCCCGGGCAGCATCACGGCGGCGTTGTTCCTGCGCGAGTTCACGGCCGGGCTGCCGTGGGCGCACCTGGACATCGCGGGACCGGCGCGGTCGGAGAAGAACTACGACGAGGTGGTGCCGGGAGCGACGGGCTTCGCGGCCCGGACACTGGTGGAGCTGGCGGCTTCACTGGGCTGAGGGATGGCGGCCCGCGGTCGCCAGCACGTGGTCGCGGAAGCCGGTCACCGCCGGGGTCATCGGCTCCTC
>NZ_JAAGNB010001475.1:0-5080 GCF_010550475.1 Amycolatopsis sp. SID8362 | reverse complement strand
GCGTCGTGGCCGGCGCCGGCCCCGCCCCCGTCGATCGCGATGACGGCGCTGGGCCAGTTCCCGGTCCGCGCCGACGCCCGCCTGGACGCGTTCGAGTGGGGCACCCAGGTCGACATGTCGTGCAGCTACACGGGCGGCCGCAGCGGCGGCGACTACGTGCTGGTGGCGATCTCGCGCACCGGCGTGGAGACGCAGCTGGCGACGTGGAAGGCGGTCCCGGACAACACGGCCCGCATCGTGATCGGGACGGCCCTGCGGCGTTCGGACCTGGCGGTGCTGGAGGTGCGCGGGGGCAGCGGGCGGCCGCTGCTGCGGCTGACGCTGTGAGGGCTCGTCCGGGCCGCAGGGGGTCCCGGACGAGCCCCGCCCGGCCCCGGGCGCGGGCCCACCGGAGGCACGTCCCGGGCCGGCTCGCCGCCGTGACAGGATTGAGCCCATGTTGCGCTGGATCACCGCAGGTGAATCGCACGGACCCGCGCTGGCCGCCGTGCTCGAAGGGATGCCCGCCGGCGTCGCCGTCACCACCGCCGACGTCACCGAGCAGCTGGCCCGCCGCCGCCTCGGGTTCGGCCGCAGCCCGCGGATGGGCTTCGAGACCGACCACATCGAGTTCCTCGGCGGCGTGCGCCACGGCCTCACCCAGGGCGGCCCGGTCGCGGTGCAGATCGAGAACGCCGAGTGGCCCAAGTGGGAGCAGGTCATGGCGGCCGACCCGGTCGACCCGCAGATCCTCGAGGGCCTCGCGCGCAACGAACCGCTCACCCGGCCCCGCCCCGGCCACGCGGACCTGCCCGGCATGCAGAAGTACGGCTTCGACGAGGCCCGGCCCGTCCTGGAGCGCGCCAGCGCCCGCGAGACGGCGTCGCGGACCGCGCTCGGCACCGTGGCGCGCAACTACCTGAAGCAGCTGCTCGGGGTCGAGATCCTCAGCCACGTCGTCTCGATCGGCGGCGCGGACGCCCCCGAGGGCCCGCTGCCGGTCGCGGCCGACCTGGCCGCCATCGACGAGAGCCCAGTGCGCGCGTTCAGCCAGGAGGGCACCGACGCGATGGTCGCCGAGGTCGACGCCGTGCGGAAGGCGGGCGACACCGTCGGCGGCGTGATCGAGGTGCTCGCCTACGGCCTCCCGCCGGGCCTCGGCTCCCACGTCCACTGGGACCGCCGGCTCGACGCGCGGCTCGCCGGCGCGCTGATGGGCGTCCAGGCCATGAAGGGCGTCGAGGTCGGCGACGGCTTCACCACCGCACGCCGCTGGGGCAGCCAGGCGCACGACGAGATCGACCGCGGCACCGGCCCGGTCGGCGTCACCCGCCGGTCCAACCGCGCGGGCGGCCTCGAAGGCGGCATCACCAACGGCGAGCCGCTGCGGGTGCGCGTCGCGATGAAGCCGATCTCGACCGTCCCCAAAGCACTGTCCACAGTGGACGTCAAGACCGGTGAGCCCGCGGTCGCGATCCACCAGCGCTCGGACGTCTGCGCCGTGCCGCGCGCCGGTGTCGTGCTGGAGTCCGTGGTGGCGCTGGTCCTCGCGGACGCCGCGCTGGAGAAGTTCGGCGGCGACTCGCTCGCCGAGGGCAAGCGCAACGCCGAGGCGTACCTGAAGGCCCTCGAGGAGCGGTGGTGAGCCCGCGCGCGGTGGTCGTCGGCCCGCCCGGCTCGGGCAAGAGCACGGTCGGGCCGCTGCTGGCGGCCGCGCTCGGCGTCGCGTTCCGGGACAGCGACGACGACATCGTCGCGCGCGCCGGGCGCAGCATCGCCGACATCTTCGCCGACGACGGCGAACCCGCTTTCCGCGCGCTGGAAGAAGAAGCGGTCGCCATCGCGCTGGCCGAGCACGACGGCGTGCTGTCGCTGGGCGGCGGCGCGCCGCTCACCCCCGGTACCCGCGCCCGGCTGGCCGAGCACACGGTCGTGTTCCTCAACGTCGGCCTCGCCGCGGGCGTGCAGCGCACCGGCCTGTCGAGCGCGCGGCCGTTGCTGGCCGGGGTGAACCCCCGTGCCACGTTCAAGAAACTGCTCGACGAACGCGTGCCCGTCTACCGCGAGGTCGCCACCGTCGAGGTCGTCACCGACGAGCGGACCCCGGCCGAGATCGTCGCGGACCTCGCCGCGCGGCTCGCCCCCGCCGAAGCCAAGGAGTGAATCACCCCGTGTCCGATCCGGTGCGGATCCCCGTCGCCACCGCTCGCCCCTACGACGTCGTGGTCGGGCGCGGCCTGCTCGGCGACCTCACCGCGCAGCTGGCCGACGCCTCCAAGATCGCGCTGATCCACCCGCCGACGCTGACCACCACCGCCGAGGCCATCCGCGAGGAGCTGATCGCGGCCGGTCTCGACGCGCACCGCGTCGAGATCCCCGACGCCGAGGACGGCAAGGCGCTGACCGTCGCCAGCTTCTGCTGGGAGGTGCTCGGCCGGATCGGGCTGGACCGCCAAGGCGTCGTGGTCGGGCTCGGCGGTGGAGCGGTCACCGACCTCGCCGGGTTCGTCGCCGGGACGTGGATGCGCGGCGTCCGGCTGGTCAACGTGCCGACCACGCTGCTCGGCATGGTCGACGCGGCGGTCGGCGGCAAGACCGGCATCAACACCGAGGCCGGCAAGAACCTCGTCGGGGTGTTCCACGAGCCGAGCGCGGTGTTCGTCGACCTCGCGACGCTGGAGACGCTCCCGCCGAACGAGCTCGTCGCCGGCATGGCCGAGGTCGTGAAGACCGGCTTCATCGCCGACCCGCGGATCCTCGAGCTGATCGAGGCCGACCCGGCCGCCGCGCTCGACGCGACCGGCGACGTGCTGGCCGAGCTGGTCCGCCGCTCGATCCAGGTGAAGGCCGACGTCGTCGCCGCGGACCTGCGCGAGTCCGACCTCCGGGAGATCCTCAACTACGGCCACACCCTCGGCCACGCCATCGAGCGCCGCGAGCGGTACCGGTGGCGCCACGGCGCGGCGGTGAGCGTCGGGCTGGTGTTCGCCGCCGAGCTGGCGCGCCTGGCCGGGCGCCTCGACGACGCGACGGCCGAGCGCCACGCGTCGGTGCTCAAGCTGCTCGGCCTGCCGACGACGTACGACGCCGACGCGCTCGCCCAGCTGCTGGAGACGATGAAGGGCGACAAGAAGACCCGCTCCGGCGTGCTGCGGTTCGTGGTCCTGGACGGGCTCGCCAAGCCCGGCAGGCTCGAGGGCCCGGACCCGTCGCTGCTGGCGGCCGCGTACTCGGCGATCGCCGCGGACGCCCCTTCGAGCGGGGGGAGCGTCCTGCTGTGAAGGTGTTCGTGTTCAACGGCCCCAACCTGGGGCGGCTCGGCAAGCGCGAGCCGTCGGTCTACGGCTCGACCACCCACGACGACCTCGCCGCGCTGTGCGTGAAGACCGGCGAGGAACTCGGCATCGAGGTCGAGGTCCGGCAGACCGACCACGAGGGCGAGCTGGTCGGCTGGCTGCACGAAGCGGCCGACGGCGGCCACCCGGTGGTGCTCAACGCCGGGGCGTGGACGCACTACTCGATCGCGGTGCGCGACGCCGCCGCGCAGCTGTCCGCGCCGCTGATCGAGCTGCACATTTCCAATGTGCACAAGCGCGAGGCGTTCCGGCACCACAGCGTCCTTTCGGACATCGCGACCGCGGTGATCGCGGGCCTCGGCGTCGACGGCTACCCGCTCGCCCTGCGCTGGCTCGCCGCCCACCCGGGATGACGCTGCCGGAGCTGACCACGGCGCGGCTGCGGCTGCGCGGGCTGGCCGAGTCCGACCGCGACGCCGTCGTGAAGGTCTTCGCCGACCCGGAGATGAGCCGGTTCTTCGCGGCGGACTTTTCGGACCCGGCGGCGGCGAACGCGATGGTCGACCGGCGCCTGGCGTTCCGCGGCCCGCCCGGCCAGGGCCACTGGGCGATCGAGCGCGACGGCGAGGTGATCGGCGTCGCGCACCTGCGCCCGTCGTGGGAACTGCCCGGCGGGGTGCCCGAGCTGGGCTACTACGTGGCGAGCGCGCACGCCGGGCAGGGCCTGGCGACCGAGGCCGCCCGCGCGGTGCTCGACCACGGGCTGGGCGCGCTGGGCCTCCCGGCGATCTGGGCGCTGGTGCACGAGAACAACGCGGCGAGCCGGGCGGTGGCCGCCCGCTTGGGTTTCCTCGACGTCGGCACCGGCGTCCACTACGGCGACCTGCACCGGGTGCTGGTCGCGCTCCCCACCGCCCACGGGCGGCCGCACCACGTCGAGCTGTGGGTCCCGGACCTGGCCGAGGCGGAGCGGAGCTGGGGCTGGCTGCTGGGCGAGCTGGGCTGGCGCGAGTTCCAGCGCTGGCCGGCGGGGGTGAGCTGGCGGCTGGGTGGGACGTATCTGGTCGTGGAGGCGTCGCCGGGGTTGAGCGCTCCGGAGCATGAGCGCACGCGGCCGGGGCTCAACCACCTGGCGCTGCACGTGGCGACCCGCTTGGAGGTGGACGCGTTGGCGGCGGGGGCGGTCGAGCACGGCTGGCGGCCGCTGTTCGCCGACCGGTACCCGTACGCGGGCGGGACGGCGCACTACGCGGCTTACCTCGAGAACGAGGCCGGGTTCGAGGTGGAGCTGGTCGCGCTGGAGCGCCCACCGGCGTCTTGAATGACTCATTCAAGACACTCCGGCGCTGCCGCCCGTCGCCACTCGCAACGACCGCGTCGGCAGGCCCGGGCCCGGCCGCCGGATGTAGTGAATGACTCATTCCTGTCGCCGGACGAAGTGAATGACTCATTCATGTCGTCGCCGGCCGCCACCGCTGGGGGTGACACCCGGTAGCCACTTCCCGATCACCTCAGGCCGCGCCGCCGCCAAGCTTGCACATTCGAGGGACCGCCGACCGGGAGTACCACCACTCGAACAGGTCCGCTCTCGCTACACTCCGATGTCGTGCACCCGTTTCGTCGTGGGGGTCGGCGACCCGCTCGTGCCCTGCTCGCCGGCGTTCTGGCCGGGCTGCTCGTCGCGGGCTGCACCGAGGGTTACGCCCAGCCGCAGGCCGCCGGGGAGCACCAGGGCGGCCAGCCCGCGCCGCGCCCGGCCGACGTCAAGCTCGCCTCCGGGGAGCCGCGGCAGAGCGGCGGGGTGA
>NZ_JAAGNB010001429.1:0-4478 GCF_010550475.1 Amycolatopsis sp. SID8362 | reverse complement strand
CGAAGGCGTCATGCCGGGGCGCCCGTCTTCTGCGGCAGCTCGATCCGCACCGGCGCCGCGTTCGCGACGCTCGACTGCGCGGCCAGCGTCGCCAGGGTCGTCGCGGCCAGGGACGCCACCGAGATCGGCATCGGCGCGCCCGTCCGCACGGCCGTCAGGAAGGCGTCGACCTCGGCGGCCTGGCCCTTGTCGCGGCCCTTCGGGATGCGGGAGCTCGCCCACTTCTTGCGCGAGTACACCGAGGCTCGGACGAAGTCGTCGAACTTCAGGACCTTGCCGTCGGCCGTCAGGTCCAGGGTTTCCTTCGGGAAGCCCGAGGAGCCCGTCTCGGCGTAGGTGATCACCGCCGTCGAGCCGTCCGCGTAGCCGAGGGTCACCTGGAGGTCTCCGGTCGCGTACACCGACACCGGGTCGGCGTCGAGGAGCCAGCTCACCGTGTCGATGAAGTGGCCGCCCTCGCCCACGAAACGGGAGCCTTCCGAGTCCGTCTGGTTGTACCAGCTGCCGTGGTCGAGGCGGCCCGCGTTGACCAGGTAGCGGACCGTCGCCGGGCCGACGCGGGGGCCGAACTGGGCCCTGGCCTCGTGCAGCAACGGCGCGAAGCGGCGGTTGAAGCCGACCTGGAGGCGGTCGTTGCCGGACTCCTCGATCGCGTCGAGGACCTTCTGCAGCTCCTGCTCGGACAGCGCCAGCGGCTTCTCGACGAACACCGTCTTGCCCGCCAGCAGCGCCTGGCGCGTCAGCTCGGCGTGCGAGCTGTGCCGCGTCACCACGAAGACCGCGTCGATCGAGGAGTCGCCCAGGACGTTGTCGATGTCGGTGGACGCCTCCGCGAAGCCGAACTTGCGGCGGGCGTTGGCGCCGGACAGCGCGGACGTCGTCGCGACGTGCTTGAGCTGGACGTCGGTGCGCTCGACCAGGTGCGGCAGCAGCATCGACGACGCGTAGTTGCCCGCGCCGATGAAGCCCAGCCGAACGGGTTGCCCCGCCGGCAAAGCGGCGGCGGAAGACGACGTCACGCCGACCCGCGCGGACGTCACGACCGGCTCCGTCCGGGCGATCGCGTCCTCGTAGCGGAACAGCACCGCCACGGCCTTCAACGCGCCGTCGTTCAGCGACTGGTACGTCGAAACGGCGTCGGAGAAGTCCGAGACGTGCGTGATCAGCGGATCGACGTCCAGCCGGTCGCGCGCGATCAGGTCGAGGACGCACTCGAGGTTGCGGCGCTCGGTCCAGCGGACCTGGCCGATCGGGTAGTCCCGCCCCTCCAGCTCGTACGACGGGTCGTAGCGGCCCGGCCCGTAGGACCGCGAGAACCGGACGTCCAGTTCCTTCTCGTAGTAGGCGTTCCACGGCAGGTCGAGCTTGCACTTGCCGATGTCGATCACGCGGCCGCGGTCGCGCGAGAGCTTCGCGGCCAGCTCGACCGGGTCGTTCGTGTTGCCGCCGGCCGCCAGGTACGTCTGGTCGACGCCCGCGCCGTGGGTCAGCTCGGCCACGGCGTTGTCGACGATGCCGGACGCCGGGTGCGCGCAGGTCAGCGCGCCGAGGCTCTCGGCGAGCTTGCAGCGCTCCGGGTCGGGGTCCACGCCGACGACGCGCACGCCGGACGACGTCAGCAGCTGGACGACCAGCTGGCCGATCAGGCCGAGCCCGATCACCAGCGCGACGTCGCCGATCTGCGGTTCGCCGCGGCGGACGCCCTGCATCGCGATGGACCCGACGGTGCCGAACGCCGCGTGGCGCGGGTCGACGCCGGTCGGCACCGGCGAGTAGAGGTTCTTGGGCACCCAGTTCAGCTCGGCGTGCAGCGCGTGCTCGTTGCCCGCGCACGCCACCAGGTCGCCCACCGCCACGTCGGTGATGCCGTCGCCGACCTGCTCGACGATGCCGCACAGCGAGTAGCCCAGCGGGGTGTAGGAGTCCAGTTTGGACGTCACCTTGCGGTAGGTCGCGGACAGCCCGTTGGTGGCGACGCTCTGCATCACCTTCGCGACCTGGTCGGGCCGGGCCTTCGCCTTGCCCACCAGCGACATACTGGCCTCGGACACCTTCATCATCTCGGTGCCGGTCGAGATCAGCGAGTACACCGTCCGCACCAGCACGCCACCCGGCTTGCAGGCGGGCTCGGGGACCTCGAGGAGCGCCAGTTCCCCGCTCTTGTAGTTCTGGACTACCTGCTTCACTTCGCTCCCGCTCCAGACATCGCGTTCCGGTACCAGTACTCGAGGGTCAAGACGTGCCAGAGGTGCTTGCCGCGGTCTTCCTGGCCGGCGGCGTCCTCGGCGACCATGCGCTGCAACGCCTCGCGCTGCAGGAAACCCGAAGAAACGAGCACGCCTTCGTTGACGACTTCGCGCACCAGCGGCGCCAGGTCGCGGCTCATCCACGCCCGCAGCGGCGCACTGAACAGGCCCTTCGGCCGGTGCACGATCTCGCTGGGCAGGATGTTCAGCGCGGCGTTCTTCAGCGCGACCTTGCCCGCGCGGCCGACGATCTTCTTGTTGCCCGGGATCTTGAACGCCGCCCGCACGACCTCGACGTCGACGAACGGCGTGCGCACCTCGGTGGACGCGGCCATCGTCGAGCGGTCGGTGTAGGTCAGGTTCAGCCCGGGCAGGAACAGCCGCGAGTCGGCCAGGCACATCCGGTTGACGAAGTCGTCGAGCGCCTGGTCGTGGTAGGTGTCCGCGTGCTCGGTCAAAACCGAATCGACGTCGGCCGCCAGGTCCGGGTTGACCAGGTCGAGCAGCTCGGCGCGGTCGTACATCGTGTAGCTGCGCCGGAACGCCGTCTCCTCCGGCAGGCCCGCGAAGGACAGGAACCGCTTGGCGAACCGCACCGACCGGTACCCGCGCTTGGCCGACGCCACCGGCAGCCGGTCCACCAGGGACTCGACCGGCTTGCGCACCGCGCCCGGCACCTTGTGGTAGCGCAGCGCGATCAGGTTCGCGAGGTGCTTGCGGTAGCCGGCGAACAGCTCGTCGGCGCCCATCCCGGACAGCATCACCTTGACGCCGGCTTCGCGCGCGGCCGAGCAGATCAGGAACGAGTTGATCGCCGCCGGGTCGCCGATCGGCTCGTCGAGGTGGTAGGTCATCTTCGGCAGCAGGTCGAGCACCTGCGGCGCGATCTCGATCTCGTGCAGGTCGACGCCGAACTTCTCCGCCACGATCCGGGCATAGCGAAGGTCGTCCGGCATGGCTTCGAACTTCGCGTCCTCGGCGCGGAAACCGATGGTGTACGCCGAAATGCCCGGCTGTGAACGCGCGGCCAGCGCGGTCAGGTAGCTGGAGTCCAGGCCGCCGGAGAGGAACGTCGCCACCGGGACGTCCGAGAGCAGGTGCTTGGCCGTCGACTCGGCGATCACCGCGTGCAGGTCGACCTCGCCGTCGAAGGCGGCGCCCTCCTCGGCGACCTCCCGCAGCGACCAGAACCGGCCGCGGTCGACCTGGCCGTCCGGGCGGCAGCGCAGCCACGTGCCCGGCTGCAGCTTCTCCGCGCCCTGGTAGGCGCACCGGCTGTCCGGCACCCAGTAGTAGAGCAGCGACGCGATCAGCGCCCCGCTGTCGACCTGCAGCGACCCGCCCAGCTCACCCGCGAGGGCTTTCAGTTCCGAAGCGAACGCGACGCCGCCGTTGCGACGCACGAAGAACAGCGGCTTGATGCCCAGCTGGTCGCGGACCAGGAACAGCTCACCGGTGCCCTCTTCGAACATGGCGAAGGCGAACATCCCGCGCAGCTTCGGCAGGCAGTCGGTGCCCCAGCGCCGCCACGCCTGCAGCAGCACCTCGGTGTCGGACGTGCCGCGGAAGCGCACGCCGGCGGCTTCCAGCTCGGCCCGCAGTTCCGGCGCGTTGTACAGCTCGCCGTTGTAGCTCAGCGCCAGGCCGTCGAGGACCATCGGCTGCGCGCCGGTTTCCGACAGGTCGATGATCGACAGCCGCCGGTGTCCCAAGTGGACGGAGCCGGCGCCGGCGGCGTGGTCGTAGCGGCCGGAGCCGTCCGGCCCGCGGTGGGCCAGTGTCTTGGTCAGCCGGTCGGTCAGCGGCCCGCCGTCCGGCCAGAGGTAAGTGCCTGCGATGCCGCACATCTCGAGTGGGCTCCCCTTGTGTCGGGCGCGGGTCAGGAGACCTCCGCGCTCTTTTCTGGCTCGAGTTCGGCGTTCAGTTCGCCCGTGTGGGCGGGTTCGCCGTGGTCGCGCTTGAACGGCGTCGGCCGCTTCGGGGGCTTGACCGGGGCGAACTTCTTCGTCGGGGCGTCCAGGTGGTCCGGGACGCTGACGGAGCCGGGGGGCGGCAACGGCGCCGCCGGCGGTTTGGGGGTGGCGAGCGCCGGTGGGAGCACCGGCCGGACCGGGGTGAACCGGCGGGTCGGCGGCTCGGTCCTGGCGACGCGCTCGGCGATCCGGGCGGCCAGCTCGTCCAGGCGGTCTTCCTGCTCGACGGGCACGGCGTTCGCGGCGGGCGCGTGGCCGG
>NZ_JAAGNB010001377.1:0-8110 GCF_010550475.1 Amycolatopsis sp. SID8362 | reverse complement strand
CGTGCCGTCGTCGCGCCGGTACAGCCGCGACGACAGCGGGATGGCACCGTCGCGGGTCACGCGCAGGCCGACGCCGGCGAGCACCTCGCGGCACGCCGAGGGCAGCGTGCAGTCGGCCGGCGCGAACACCGCGAACTGCGGGACGTCGACCGCCAGGGCCTCGTGGTCGTCGAGGGTGGCGAGGACGGCGGTGGCGACCGCGTCCTCGATCCCGGCGACGCGCTCGGGCGTCAGCCGGTCCAGCGCCCGCCACACGCCGTCCACTGTGGACAACCGGGGGCGCACGAGGTCCGCCGCCGCGCTCGTGGCCCACCACTCGCCGATCGGTGTCTCCGGCGCGGTCGCGCGGTGCAGCACCGCGACGGCCAGTGTCGATCCCAGCGACGGCTTCGAGCGCACGACGTCGTCGACGCGGCGGACGAAGTCCAGCCGGGACAGCGTCGCCCACACCGCCGCGACGTCGCCGTACGTCCGGTGCGAAGCCGAGGCCGGTTCGCCGCCCGGGACGGCACGGGCGATCTCGTCGGCCGTGCCGAGATAACGCTGCGTCACCACCCGGGGCTTGCCGTCGACCCGGGCGGACTCCGCCAGGTAGTAGTACGTCCGGCCGCCGATCTTCTTGCCGACCACAGATGCCACCCTTTAGGTAATACACGCCGAACCGGTGATCGACAACCCGCCGAGCGCGCTGACCTGCGACGACGATCACGTCCGTGTCCAACCCCAGCCAGGTGCGGAACGCACACTGGCTGGTCGCGCGAGGACGGTCCTAGCGTGGGTGGAATGGGACCCGAACCCGACGCCACCACCCCGACCGCCTCCGCGATGCGCCGCGCGCTCGCCCGGGCGCGTGACGGGAAGACACTGGACGTCACCGAAGCGGCCGTCCTGCTGCACGCCCGCGGCGACGACCTCACCAAGCTTTCCGAGTACGCCTCCCGCATCCGGGACGCCGGCCTGGCCGAGGCCGGACGCGCCGGCATCATCACCTACAGCCGCAAGGTGTTCATCCCGCTGACCCGGCTGTGCCGCGACCGCTGCGGCTACTGCACGTTCGTCACGGTGCCGGGCCGGCTCGAATCGCCGTTCCTCTCGCCGGACGAGGTGCTCGACATCGCCCGCAAGGGCGCGGAGATGGGCTGCAAGGAAGCCCTCTTCACGCTCGGCGACCGGCCGGAGGACCGCTGGAAGGCCGCGCGCGAGTGGCTGGACGCGCACGGCTACGACGACACGCTCTCCTACGTCCGCGCGATGGCGATCCGCGTCCTCGAAGAGACCGGCCTGCTGCCCCACCTCAACCCGGGCGTGCTGACCTGGCAGGACTTCCAGCGGCTCAAGCCGGTCGCGCCGTCGATGGGCATGATGCTGGAGACCACGGCGACCCGGCTGTGGAGCGAGAAGGGCGGCCCGCACTACGGCTCGCCGGACAAGGAGCCGGCGGTCCGGCTGCGGGTGCTCGAAGACGCCGGACGCAGCTCGGTGCCGTTCACCACCGGTGTCCTCATCGGCATCGGCGAGACGTTCGAGGAGCGCGCGGACGCGCTGTTCGAGATCCGCAAGGTCGCGAAGACCTACGGCGGCATCCAGGAAGTCATCGTGCAGAACTTCCGGGCCAAGCCGGACACGAAGATGCGCGCGACGCCGGACGCCGACCTCGAAGAGCTGGCCGCGAACATCGCCGTCGCGCGGCTGGTGCTCGGCCCGAAGATGCGCATCCAGGCGCCGCCGAACCTGATCGGCAGCCAGTACGACCTGATGATCCGCGCCGGCATCGACGACTGGGGCGGCGTCTCGCCGCTGACCCCGGACCACGTCAACCCGGAACGCGCGTGGCCGCAGATCGACGAGCTCGCCCGCCGCACCGAGAAGGCCGGCTTCGAGCTCAAGGAACGGCTCACGATCTACCCCGAGTACGTCAAGGCCGGCGAGCCGTGGCTGGACCCGCGGATCACCCGGCACGTCGCCGCGCTCGTCGACTACGACACCGGGATGGCGCGCGAAGGCGCGATGCCGGTCGGCATCCCGTGGCAGGAGCCGGACGGCGGCTGGCAGGAGTCCGGCCGCACCGACCTGCACACCGAGATCGACACCAGCGGCCGCACCGAGGACCGCCGCAGCGACTTCGACTCCGTGTACGGGGACTGGAAGGAGATCGGCGACCGGATCAAGACCGGGCCCGCCAAGTTCGACACGGACATCCTGGAAGCCTTGCGCAGCGCGGAAAAGGACCCGGCCGGGCTGTCCGACGACGCCGCGCTGGCGCTACTGCACGCCGACGGCCGCGAGCTGGACGCGTTCACCCGGATCGCCGACGACCTGCGCCGCGAGACCGTCGGCGACGACATCACGTTCGTCGTCACGCGGAACATCAACTTCACCAACGTCTGTTACACGGGTTGCCGCTTCTGCGCCTTCGCGCAGCGTCGCACCGACGCCGACGCGTACACGCTCTCGCTGGAGCAGGTCGGCGACCGCGTCGACGAGGCGTGGGCCGCGGGCGCGACCGAGATCTGCATGCAGGGCGGCATCCACCCGGACCTGCCGGGCACCGCGTACTTCGACCTCGCGGCCGAGGTCAAGCGCCGCCAGCCGGACATCCACCTGCACTCCTACAGCCCGATGGAGGTCGTGAACGGCGCTTCGCGGACCAACCTGTCCCTGCGCGACTGGCTGATCGCGGCGAAGGAGTCCGGCGTGGACTCGCTGCCGGGCACGGCCGCGGAGATCCTCGACGACGACGTCCGCTGGGTGCTCACCAAGGGCAAGCTGCCGACGTCGGAGTGGATCAAGGTCGTCACCACCGCGCACGAGGTCGGGCTGCCGACGACGTCCACGATGATGTACGGCCACGTCGACACGCCGGCGCACTGGGTCGCGCACCTGAAGCTGCTCGCGCGGCTGCAGCGGGAAGGCCTGGAGAAGCACGGCAAGCGCGGGTTCAGCGAGTTCGTGCTGCTGCCGTTCATCCACCAGAGCTCCCCGATCTACCTCGCCGGGCTCGCCCGCGCCGGGGCGACCGTGCGTGAGAACCGCGCGGTGCACGCGCTGTCCCGGCTGCTGCTGCACGGCATGATCGACAACATCCAGAGTTCGTGGGTGAAGCTGGGCGTCGAAGGCAGCCGCGCGGTGCTGCAGGGCGGCGTCAACGACATCGGCGGCACGCTGATGGAGGAGACGATCAGCCGGATGGCGGGCGCGTCGAACGGGTCGTACAAGACGATCAGCGACATGCGCGCGATGGTCGAGCCCCTCGGTCGTCCGCTGGTGCAGCGGACGACGGGGTACGGGCGGCCGAGCGCCGAACGTCTCGCCGCGGCGGAGGCGTCGGACGGTGTCGCGACGGCGGTGCGCAAGCCGCTCCTGCCGCTGCTGACCTCGTGATGCAGTGAATGACTCATTCATGTCGTCTGACGACATGAATGAGTCATTCACGTCGTCCGGTCGCGGGCGCGCTAACCTTCGGCACATGGGGGTTTCTCGCATTGTGCCGCTTTTCGCGCTCGCGTTCCTGGCCGGCTGTGACAGTGCGCCGCTGCCCGCTCCGGTGCCCACAGTGACGCCGAGCCCGAGCCCGAGCTACGCACCGCCGCCGTCGAGCGGGCTGTCCCTTTCGGTCGGACCGGTCGAAGCCGGGCTCGGGCACCGCGCCAGCGTGCTCACGCTGACCAACCGGGACACCCGGCCGCGGCAGGTCACCGGCTACCCGGACCTGAAAGTCCTGGCGGGTGACGGAACACCGCTGGACGTCAAGGTCGAGCACGGAACTTCGTACTTCGCGCGGGATCTCGGCCCGCAGGACCTGACCGTCCAACCCGGCGCGACGGTCGTGGCCGTGCTCGCCTGGTCGGCCACCGTCACCTCCGGCGACACGCGCACGGGTGCGGCAATCTCGGTCGTCCCCGTCCCCGGCGAACCTGAGCAAAAGCAGCCCCTCGACACCGATCTGGGCACCACGGACACCGTCACGCTCAGTTCGTGGGCGACCGAAATCGGCGGCTGATGACGTTGTGTCACCGCTCACAAACCCCCCAGTGAGCTACCGCGATCTGTGCTAACTCTTTCCTTTCACGACCAGGGCAAGCACCGAAGCTTCACCTGCCGAAAGGGACTTCGTTGAGCACCTCCGTGGATACCTTGGGCATGGTCGACACCGAGCGCTACCCGCTCACCGAGCCGGGAAGCGCTGCCTGGCGGGCCGCCGTCGACCGCACGCGCGCGGACCTGGCCGAAGTCGGCTGCAGCGTCCTCGCCGACTTCATCCGGCCGGAACTGCGGGAGGTCCTGCGCACCGAGTGCGCCGAACTCGAACCGCACGCCTACACGAAGATCGAAAAGGTCAACGCCTACAACACCGCGATCGACGAACCACTGCCCGAAGACCACCCGGGCCGGACGATCATGGAACGCGGCAACGCCTTCGTCGCCCGCGACCGCATCCCCGCGTCGTCGATCATCGACCGGCTCTACACCAGCCCGCTGTTCCAGCGGTTCGTCGCCGACTGCTTCGGCCTGCCGGAACTGCACGAGCTGGCCGACCCGCTCGCCGGGCTGACGCTCAACGTGATCGCGCCCGGCCGCGCGCACCCGTGGCACTTCGACACGAACGCCTACACCGTCAGCATGCTGACCCAGGCCGCGGAAGCGGGCGGCACCTTCGAATACTGCCCGGGCATCCGGTCCACGGCGGACGAGAACTTTCCCGCGGTCCGCGCGGTGCTCCGGGAGGACGGCACCCACCCGGTCCAGCGCCTCGACCTCCGTCCGGGCGATCTTCAGCTCTTCCAAGGTCGCTTCGCCTTGCACCGGGTCAGTACGGTGGAGGGCGCGATCGCGCGGCATTCCGCGATCTTCGCCTACAGCGAGCGCCCGGGGGTGATCGGCAGCGCGGAGCGGACCAGGCAGCTGTTCGGCCGGACCCTGCCCGCGCACGTCACCGGACGCACCGTCCGCGGCGACGAACTGCTCGACTAGAGATCAGGAGCCTGGCCCGTGGCCTTCGACTCGACCGGCAAGATCTCGTTCGACCACATCTACACCGCGCCCGACCCGCGCCCGTTCTTCGGGACGCTGCGGCGCGTCGACTACCACATCCCTCAGCTCGCGAAGCCGTACTTCGCGAAGCTGATCGCCGAACACCCCGCCGAACGGCCGACCGTGCTCGACGTCGGCTGCTCCTACGGTGTCAACGCGGCGCTCGTGCGCTGCGACGCCACGATGGACGACCTGTACGCCCACTACACCGACCCGGCCGTGACCGCGCTGGACCACGCGTCGCTGATCGAAGCGGACCGGCGCCGGATCGTCGACGACGGCGGCCCGCGCTTCTACGGCCTCGACGCGTCCGCGCCCGCGCTCGAATACGCGCTTTCCGCCGGGTTCCTCGACGAAGCCATCCACGCCGACCTCGAGCGCGAAGACCCGGACAGCACCCAGCGGAAGCTCCTCGACGACGTCGACCTCGTCGTCTCCACCGGCTGCGTCGGCTACGTCACCGAGAAGACCATCTCGCGGATCGCGCGCGGCGCGCGGCCGTGGATGGCGCACTTCGTGCTGCGGATGTTCTCCTACGAACCGGTCGCCGACAGCCTGGCCGAGCTGGGCTACGAGACCGCAGAAGTCGGCGGGGTGTTCCGGCAGCGGCGGTTCGCCTCCGCCGAAGAGCAGGCACAGATCCTCGACACGCTCGACGCCGCCGGCGTCGACCCGACCGGGCTCGAGTCCGAAGGGTGGCTCTACGCCCGGTTGTTCGTTTCCCGTCCCGAAGGCGCGGACGCCTTGGCTTCCGCGCTCGAAATCCGCGAAGAAGGATGAACGTGAGCAGTCCGGACTGGTCCACCCGCACCTTCGGCAACGAGGAGCGGCTCCCCCGCGTCCCCGTGCCCACGCTGGAGGACAGCCGCCGCCGCTTCCTCGAGTGGTGCGCCCCGCTGCTGACCCCGGACGAGCTGGCCGAAACCGAGGCAGCGCTCGCGGAGTTCCTCGCGGGTCCCGGGCCCGAACTGCAGGCCGCGCTCGAGGAGTACGACCGTTCGCCGGGGGTGCGCAGCTGGCTCGACACGTTCTGGCCGTACCGCTACCTCGGCCGCCGCGACCGGATCGCGCTGAACGCCAACTTCTTCTTCCTGTTCCAGGATTCGCCGCTGGGCCAGGTGGAACGCGCGGCCGAGCTGACCGCGTCCGCGGTGGACTACAAGCTGAAGCTCGACGAGGAGCAGGTGCCGCCGGTGCTGCTGCGCGGCACGCCGCAGTCGATGGTGCAGCACAAGTACCTGTTCTCGGCGACGCGCATCCCGGGCCAGGTGCTGGACACCGCGCGCACGCCGTACCGCGAAGGCTGGGAAGGGCCGTCGCGGGAACGGCACATCGTCGTGTTCCACCACGACACCCCGTTCCGGATGGACGTCATCGCCGGCGACGGCCGCCCGTACTCGCCGGCGCAGCTGGCGGAAGGGCTGCGCGCGATCCTCAAGGACGACCGCGTCGCCGAGGTCCCGGCCGGGCACTTCACGACGAAGGCGCGCGCGGAGTGGGCGGACTCGCGGACGGCGCTGATCGACGCGGGCAACGCGGCTTCCCTGGAGACGATCGAGACCGCGTTGTTCTGCCTGTGCCTGGACGACTTCGCGCCGTCGGACACCCTTGAGGCGGCCGACCGGCTGCTGTACGGCGACAACCGCTGGTACGACAAGGCCGTGTCGCTGATCGTGTTCGAGGACGGCACCGCGGGGATCAACGTCGAGCACTGCGAACTCGACGGCACCACGATCCTCGGCTTCACCGACGCGCTGCTGAGCGGCACGCGGGCGGACCGCGAGCCGGCCACGGGGATCCCGGGGTACGAGCCGGTCGACTTCACGCTGACCGACTCGCTCCGCGAAGACGCGCTGGCGGCCGGAATCGCGTTCCGCGCGTACGCGGACGCGACCGCGACGCAGACGGTGTCGTTCGACTTCGGGGCGAACCGGGCCAAGCAGCTGGGGATGTCGCCCGACGCGTTCGCGCAGATGGCGTACCAGCTGGCGCACCGCCGCGCGAAGGGCCTGACGGGGGCGACGTACGAATCGATCGCCACCCGGCAGTTCCAGAACGGCCGCACCGAAGCGATGCGGGTCGTCACGCCGGAGGTCGTGCGCTTCGCCGACGTCCTGACCGACCCCGCGGCGTCCGCCGAGGAGAAGCGCACCGCGTTCCGCGCGGCGGCGGAGAAGCACGTCGCCCGCGCGAAGGAGTGCCAGGCCGGCGACGCGCCCGAGCAGCACCTGTGGGAGCTGCAGCTGATCGGGAAACGCCGCGGGGACACCACGGAGCCGGCGCTGTATTCGTCGCCGGGCTGGCTGAAGCTGCGCGACGACTACCTGAGCACCAGCTCGGCGCCGTCGGTCAACATCCAGTACTTCGGGTTCGGTTCGACGAGCCCGCAGTGCATCGGCATCGCGTACGTGCTGCTGCCGGACCGCTGGAACATCTACCTGAGCACGCCGAAGCACGTGTCGGCGGAGATGCACCGCTTCGCCGACGAGCTGGCGATCGCGGTGCGGGAGCTGCAGGACCTACTGGCCGAGTAGCCGAGCGCCCCAAGGCGGCCTTGGTTGCGTCTTGCGCACCGAAGGCCGCCTTGGGTGCGTCTGACGCACCGAAGGCCACATTGGGGCGCTTGAGCCGGGCCGTGCGGAAGCTACTGGCCGAGTAGGCGGCGCAGCCACGTCAGCCGGGCGGCCCGCGCCGCCCGGCTGATGCGCGCTTTCGGGGCCAGTGAGTCGAAGCCGTGGAAACCGCCCGGCCACACGTGCAGCTCCGCCTCGCCGCCCGCCTGCCAAAGCCGGGACGCGTACGCCACCACCTCGTCGCGGAACGTCTCCGCCGTGCCGACGTCCAGGAACGCCGGGGGCAGGCCGGACAGGTCTTCCGCGCGAGCCGCGGCGGCATAGGGCGGGACCTCGGCGGTGCCGCGACGGTCGCCGAGGTAAGCGGTCCAGCCGACGTTGTTCGCCGTGCGGTCCCAGAGGCCGCGGCCGTCGAGCTCGATCGCCGACGGGGAGTCGTTGCGGTCGTCCAGCATCGGGCAGAGCAGCAGCTGGCCGGCGAGCGACGGCCCGCCGCGGTCGCGGGC
>NZ_JAAGNB010001331.1:0-2910 GCF_010550475.1 Amycolatopsis sp. SID8362 | reverse complement strand
CAGCGCGGCCGGTCCGCGGGCCGCGGCACCGGTTCCCGGGCGGGTGCCTCGGCTTCGAGGTCCGCGAACGGATCCGGCACCGGCTCCGGCACGGCGGCGGGCAGTTCCGGCGCGGTACGCGGCTGCCGCTGGGCCCAGACGTCGGGCGCGATCAGTTCCTTGCTGGTGTCGCGCAGGCGTTCCAGCGCCGAGCGCAGGCCCGCCAGCTCCTCGGTCCGCAGCTTCCGGCCGAAGGCCTTGCGGTAGAAGCCGTCCACCTCTTCGCGCAGCCGGCCGACCCGTTCGACCACCGCGCCCATCTCGGTCACGTACCGCTCGCCGAGGCGTTCGAGGGCCCGGTACACCGACGCGTCGAGGTGTTCGCCCACCACCTTTTCGGGGATGCCGGCCGCCTTCGAGATGCTCTCGACCGCTTCGCGCAGCCGCGGGAACTGCCGCACCCGCGCGCTCACCCGCGCCGCGGCCTCGAGGTCGACGACGACCCGCGGGCGGCCCGTCACGATCCCTCCCCCGTGCTCGCGGCCACCGCGGCGGCCATCGTCCGCGCGGCGTGCCCGGCGATCTCGCCCTGCGGCACCGTGCCCCCGAGCCGGTATTCGGCCGCCACGGCTTCGGCGAATTCGCCCACCACCGCCGACAGCGCCAGGTTCAGCACGTAGCCGGTGGCGAGCTGGGCCAGGAAGCTCTTGACGAAGTGCTCGGCGGTGATCGCGGCGAGGTGCCCGGCGATCTCCGACAGCTTGCGCCGCAACGCCGCCGCCGTGACCGCGTTCAGTTCGCCCTTGGCCAGCGCCCGCGCGCCGGTGATCGCGTCGCGGACCACGGCGGGCAGTTCCGGCGCGATGGCGAGGAAACCCTGCAGCCACGCCGCGGCCAGCTCGGCCTCGACCTGCGCGCGGGACAGGATGTCGTCGCCCCCGAGCAGGGATCGCTGCAGGTCGGCGTGCTCGTGCGCGGTGTGGATGCCTTCCGCGGCTTGGAACAGCCCGGCCACGAACGCCGCTTCGGGGAAGAACACCGCGAGCAGGGTGAAGCCGGCGAGCTCGAAGAACTCGCGGAACCGGGCCTTCGCGATCTCGTGCCCGGCCAGCGCGGCGAGGCCTTCGACGTAGATGTGCTCGTCGCCGAAGATCGACGCGCCGCTCTTGCCGCGGGTGAACATGTCCTTCAGCCGCCGGTCGGCCAGGTCGTGCACGCCGCTCAGGCGGGCGTGCAGCTCGGTGCTGTCGTCCGGTTCGAAGCTCGCCAGCCCGAAGGCGACCATCCGGTCTTCGCGCGCTTCCTCGGTCTTCTCCCGGTTGGTCTGCCGGATCTCCCCCAGCACGGCGAAGAACTCGCGGTCGACGGCGTCGGTCACCACCCGCCCGGCGGTCTCCGCGCCCAGGCTGTCCAGCTGCCGCGCGACGCGCAGCCGGCGCACCACCTCGGCGATGTCGGCGAGCTTCTCCAGGAACGGATCCGTGAGCTGGGCGGTGGACCGCAGGTTCGCGACCTCGGCTTCGACCTCGTCGAGCGTGTGCCAGACTCCGTGGGCGTCCTGGATCCGGTAGCCGGTGCGGAACGGGTCGAACCCGGGCCGGTCCCGGCCAGGGAAGACGGGCGTGCGCACGACTTCGACGCCGTCCACCGACCGGTAGCTGTGCCCCGGCTCCGGTCCGATGCGGACGGTGCTGTCGTTGATCGCCTTGGCCCGCCGCAGCTTCCCGAGCAGGTCGGTCAGCTCGGGCAGGTCGGCGAGGAGCGTCGTCAGGACGACGCGGGTGGCGGGCAGCCAGTCGGTGCTCGCCAGCCGGCCGGCGATCTCGGCCGCGCTCTTCTCCAGGTGTTCCAGCAGCGCGTCCTGGCAGGCGGCGATGAACAGCGACGCGACCACCTTGCGGCGCAGCGGGAAGTAGTCGCGGTGCAGGTAGCCCGCCCACTCCTCGGCGTGCCCGGCCAGCGGGCACGGCAGCTTCCGCGCCTTGTCCCTGGCGAGCACCGCCTTGGTGTAGGCGAAGAACAGGACGTTCACCGCTTCCAGGGCCGTCACGAGGTGGCGGAGCACGTCCTGGCGCGCTTCCGTGCCGCCCAGCCTGCCCAGGCCTTCGCTTCGCCGCGCGATGACGGCGAGCGCGGCGAAGAGGAACGACCCGATGAACCGCGGTTCCGCCATGCCGAGCTCGGCCGCGATCGTGTCGATCAGGTCGCCGAACGCGCTGTCGTCCCAGTCGGACACTTCCAGCTCGTGCAGGTAGGGCCGGTCGGGGTCGGCGTTCCCGGCCGCGTCAGGGTCGTAGCGCAGCGGCTCGCAATCGGTGCCGTACCGCGTGTCCCGCGCCTCCGGGACCTGCTCGGTGAGGACGAGCACCGGCAGCCCGGCCCGGTCGGTGAGCCCGGGCCGCCCGGCGAACCAGGCGACCGGGGTCCCGCCGGACCGGTACTCGTAGAGCGCGCCGGTCAGCCGGTACCGCTTGGCGCGGGCCGCCGCCCGTTCCGCGATCCGCCGGTCGGGGACCTCCGGGGTGGCCGCGCGCCAGATTCGCACCAGTGCGGCGGTCAGCTCCTTGCGGAAGGCGTCCTCGTCGGTGGTTTCGGCCACCAGGTGGAAGGAATCCGGGTGCCCGGCCGAGTAGCCGGGCACCGCTTCCGCGTCCCGCCCGTCCGGCGGCAGCACGAACCGGTTCAGCGCGGTGGCCCACGCGACGCCGAAGGACCCGTCGGGACCGGCGTCGACGAACAGCATCACCGCGGCGCCGGAGGAGTCCGCCGCGATCACGAGCACGCGCGGCGGGCGGGTCTCCTCGCCGTACCGGACGGCGAGCGCGTCCAGCAGTTCGCCGGCGCTCGCGAACCGCCGCAGCCGGGTGGTCGTGCGGACCGGCGCCGAGGTCGGGGCGGCCGACGGCCGGAGCTTCGCCACAGCGGTCTGGA
>NZ_JAAGNB010001278.1:0-4013 GCF_010550475.1 Amycolatopsis sp. SID8362 | reverse complement strand
CACGCCGGGCACGGGCAGCGGCGGCGGCACCGGGATCGCGCCGAGCGCGCTCCACGCGACGAACCCGAGCGCGACGCCGAGCACGCCGAACCGGTACGCGCGGGCCTTGAAGACCCCGGCGAGCACGCTCACCGCCACCGGCAGCACCACCACGGCGACCACGGCCAGCCCGAAGAGTGTCGTGTAGAGCCGCCGGTCGAAGCCGAGGCCGGACAGCCCGAACCGGACCGCGCCGGCCAGCACCAGCAGGCCGCCGAGGGTGAGCGCGAGGGGCCCGGGCCGGACGGCCGCCGTCGTGGCCGGGCCGAGCAGCGCGAAGCCGAACCACACGGCCGCGGCGGCGACGAACACCGTGTCGATCGCGAACTCGACGCCGGTGCCGCCGAGCGACGTCTCCAGCACGACGAGCACCAGCAGCGCGGCCGACGTCCAGGGGGTGGCCCGCGGGAGGACCGGCACCGCGACCGCGAGCACGACGTGGATCGCCAGCGCGACCACGTTGACGTCGGCGGCGAAGGCCGACACCACGGCGAGCAGCGCCGAGACCCCGCCGAGGACGTACAGCGTGCGCCGCGGCCGTTGCCCCGGCGTGCGCAGGAGACCGCCACCGGCGAGGAACGCCGTGGACAGCAGCAGGGCCAGCCGGAGCACCAGCACCAGGACGTCCACAGTGGACGAACCGGTGGGCGCGGAGTGGTCGTGTTCCATCAAGACTCCTCGGTGCAAGTTGTCGTGAGTGTTCAGGGCGGTTAGAACCGCCCTGAACACTCACGACCGCGTTACTTGATGTTCGCGTCCGCGACCACGAACAGCTCGGAGTGCGGCTTGGCGTTGCCGAAGTCCCCGTGCGGCCACGACTTGCGGTTGAAGTTGATGCCGACCTGGCCGGTGAACTCGTCCCGGAAGTTCGAGTCGACCGACACCTTCCCGTCCGGGCCCAGGTTCAGCAGGTTGACCTTGTGGTCACCGTCCAAACCGGACCGGGCGACGAAGTAGTTCGACACCGCGAGGTGCTGCGGCGACGTGGTTTCGTGGTAGAAACCGTCGTCGCCGAGCGCCCAGTTGTCGTAGGCGCCCCAGTGCGGGCCCGCGCCCGGCGTGCCGGGGTTGATCGGGGCCGCGCCGACGACGGTCGGCAGGTCGCCGCCCCCGCCCTGCTGCGCCTTCGCCTTGGTGTCGACCCGGCCCTGGATGTCCTCGATCCGGTCGCCGGCGTTGACCAGCTTCTGGATGTCGAGGACGTAGACGCCGCCGGTGGTGCCGGGGTCGTCGGCCGAGAGGGTGCCCTTCTGCCGCCCGACGATCGCGCGGTAGAGGTACTTGTCGTCCGGGCTCGTCTGGATCCAGCCACCGTTGGAGCTGGCGCCGTTCGAGTCGTTGTTCGCGTAGATGGACTTGTTCGCGGCGCCGTCGTCGAACACCTCGATCCAGTGCGGCTCGGCCGCGGTGATGTCCGGCGTGTAGAACACCGCGCCGCCCTGCATGGTCTGGGCGAACGCGCCCTTGTGGCCCGGCAGGTTCGTCACCGTGGTCTCCATGACCGCGCGGCTTTCGGCGTGCAGCGGGTCGGCCGGATCGGCACGCGGGCCGTCCTGCAGGTACGACACCGACTTCAGCTTCGGGTGGTTGCGGTCGGAGATGTCCCAGGTCCGCACGGTCGGCCGCCGCAGGTACGGCGACGGCTGCTTCACCGGATCGAGGATGATGTTGCGCGGCTCGGCGTAGTCGGACGTCACGAGCGTGTTCAGGTCCTCGCGGGCCTGGATCCCGTGCGGGTTGGCGCAGGTCGGCTTGCCCAGCTGCGGCAGGTTGTCGCAGAGCTTCTGGTTGTCGCCCTGCGGAGTCGCCGCCGGTGACTCGGAAAGCACCTGCGCGTTCTGTCCGAAGTGGACGACTTCGCCGGGGCTGCCCGCGAAGCCGTTGCCGATCTGCGTGGAGCCGTCGGCGTAGGCGTGCGGGCCCGGAACGACCGGGCCGCCCATGTACGTGCCGTACGCGGTGCCGTCCTTGAGCACCCAGTAGGCGTCGGGGACGCTTCCGCCGAGCGTGTTGGTCGGCAGGCTGACGCCCTTGAGCTTCAGCTGCGGCAGCGCGCTGACGTCGAAGGCGTACGTCGCCGCCGCGAACAGCGCGCCGGCGTAGATGGTGTCGCCCTTGTGCCACACGTACTGCATGTGGTGCGGCTCGTTTTCGACGAGCGGCCCGACGGTGGCGGTGTTGACGACCTTGCCGTAGGTCGGCGAACCCTGCGTCGCGTCGATCACGGCGAGGAAGTCCGGTCCCGGCAAGGCGTTCTTGATCTTGTTGAGCCCGCCGCCGAGCGTGCCCGGCAGGTTCTTGACGTCCTTGACGAGCGTGTCGGCGATGTTCTCGTCACCGGCCCAGACGAGCAGCCACTTCTTGGGTGTCGCGCCTGACGAACGCGCGAGATCCTTCGTCACCAGGTGGTTCTGCACCCAGTACTGCTTGCCGTCGGCCGCGGTCTTCGCGTCGGTGACGGTCTGCACATCGGCGTACGCGCCGGTCGACGAACCGGTGTACGTGACCGCGCCGGCCGCGAGGGCGAGTGCCGCGGCGCCGGTCACCACCTTTCGCCACCGGCCCGGGCGCAACGGGGTTGATCGCATGGTTCTCCCAGTTCTTTGTTCACGGACGGAAACCGTTGGGACACAACGGAAAGCTGACGTCAGCCGACCTGGACGGGATATTCGCGCCAAGCGGACGAAGCGTCCAGCCGTGATCAAAGAATGAGACTCGACCCAATCGGGTGAATCTCCCACGAGGTGGACCGAGTTGACGGGCACCTCTAGGCCGAATGGGTGAGCAGGACGTCTAGACCAACCGGTCGTGTCACGGTTGGTCACAATGGCGCAGCCCCGGCGCCTGAACGCCGGGGCTGCGAGTTATGTATTCGTTATGAAGTGCCGGGAACTTCGGTCAGAGTTTGGCGCCGCAGTCCGAGCAGAACAGCGCGCCCGGCTTGTTGCTTTCGCTCCCGCAGCCGCCGCAGCCGACCTTCAGCGCCAGGGACGTGCCGCAGGACGAGCAGAACTTGCCGCCGTCGGCCTTGAGCCCGCAGCCGGGACAGCTGACCTTCGCCCGGGTGTCGAGGTCGAGGTCGGCGGTCCAGTCCTTCTCGCGGGCCTTGTCCCAGATCTGGTCGCGCTGGGCCGACGCCTGGGCGCGCGAGATCTCCTCCGCGACGCTCGGCGAGCAGCGCAGGCACTGGCCGATCTCCTCGTTCCAGCACTGGTCGTGGCACATCCAGTCGCCGCAGCCGCGGCACTGGCGGAAGCTCGGGGTGATCTCCTGGACGGCGGCGGCCAGCGCCCGGTCCTTGGCCGGCGAGTTCGTCGCGCGGTCGTAGCGCCACTCGTCGGCGGAGTTGCTGAGGTCCCGGAGGGTGCCGCCGAAGAACGAGCCGACGGCGCGAAGCACGCTTCGCCCGGTCTCGACGTTGTCGCGCTGGAACGCGGAGCGGAAGCCGTTCCCGCAGCGCTCGCAGCGGAACTCGAACTGGTACCCCTGCGTGTTGGAGAGGTCCGCGAAGTTGTCCGTGAAGGGCACAGAGTCAGCCACGGCCCATCTTCGCCACCGGGCCACGGCGCCGGGGACGAGAGATTTGCCGACAACGACTCGGCTACCGCCCGTCACGGGATGCCAGCAGGGCCAACGGAAGCAGCGCCAGCACGCCGCCGACGATCGCGACGAGCGCGTACCCGCCGCCGGCGAACAGCTGTCCCGACCCCAAACCGGCCAAAGCGGACGCGGACCAGACCACCGCGTCGACGGTCCCCTGCACCCGGCTGCGCGTCGCGGGCGCGAGGTCGCGGCTCAGCTGCGCGCTGCCGCCGACGAACACCAGGTTCCAGCCGTACCCGAGCAGGAACAACGCCACCGGCAGGCCGGAGGTGTGCGCGGTCGGCGCGGCGAGCGCGGTGGCCGACGCGAGCGCGAGCACGCCCAGGCCCGCGTTGACCGTGACGCGCGGGCCCCAGCGGTCGGCGATCCGG
>NZ_JAAGNB010001225.1:0-6861 GCF_010550475.1 Amycolatopsis sp. SID8362 | reverse complement strand
CGGCGGCGTGGGGACCGTGCCGTGGCACCTGCCCGCCGTCGAAGCCGCCCTGCGCGGCCGCCCGGCGACGCAGGCCACCTTCGAAGAAGCCGCCGCCGCGGCGGCCGACGGCGCCCGACCGTTGTCCGGCAACGGGTACAAGGTGCCGCTGCTCAAGCGGACCATCGTCCGCGCGCTGCTCGAACTGACCGAGGAGAGCTCCCGATGATCACCCGGCTGGACGCGCCGCTGAAGGTCACCGGCGGGGCCAAGTACGGCGCCGACCACCACTTCCCCGGCATGGCCTACGGCTACGTCGTGCTCAGCACGATCGCCCACGGCGAAATCGAGGCCATGGACTTCTCCGCCGCGCGGGAGGCACCCGGCGTGGTCGGGGTGTACTCGCCGTTCGACTCGCTGGAGATGCGCACCGCCACGTCGCCGCTGTTCGGCGAGACGCCGGTTCCGCTGCAGGACAAGGAAGTCACCTACTACGGCCAGCCGATCGGCTTCGTCGTCGCGGAGACGTTCGAGCAGGCCCGCGACGCGGCGTCGCTCGTGAACGTCGCCTACCGCCCGCTGCCGGCCAAGACGTCGCTGACCGACGGGCTCGCCACGGCCGAAGACGCGCCGCCGGCCCGGGACGGCGCGCCGCCGACGCTGGAGGTCCTCTCCGACGGCGTCGAGTCCATCGAGGACGCCTTCGCCGCGAGCCCGGTCGTCGTCGAGGCCACCTACACCACGGCGACGCAGAACCACGCCGCCATGGAGCCGCACTCCGCAGTCGCGGTGTGGGACGACGGCGAGCTGACCGTCTACAGCGGCAACCAGGCGTCGGACCTGCAGGCGATGGAGCTGGCCAGCGCCCTGGAACTGGAGCTGACCGCCGTCCACTGCGTGAACCCCTTCGTCGGCGGCGCGTTCGGCGGCAAGGGCCGGACGTCCGCGCCGGCGTTCCTCGCCGCCGCGGCGGCCCGTGCCCTCAACCGCCCGGTCAAGGCCGCGCTCACCCGCGAACAGGTGTTCACCGCGACCGCGGGCCGGGCCGCGACGGTCCAGACGATCAAGCTCGGCGCCGAACGGGACGGCTCGCTCGTCGCGCTCAGCCACGACTCGTGGTGCAGCACCGACGCCGCCCGCTCGTTCGTCGAGCCGACGTCGCACGGCACCTCGCGCGAGTGGTACGCCACGCAGAACCTGGCCATCAGCCAGAAGATCGTGCCGCTGAACATCCCGCCGACGACGTTCATGCGCGCCCCCGGCGAGGCACCCGGCTCGTTCGCGCTGGAAAGCGCGATCGACGAGCTCGCCGTCGCGCTCGGCATGGACCCGATCGAGCTGCGCATCCGCAACAACTCGACCGCCCCGCCCGGCAAGGACCTGCAGTGGTCGAGCAAGCACCTCGACGAGTGCTTCCGCGTCGGCGCGCAGCGCTTCGGCTGGGCGCACCGCCCGCCCGGCTCGCGCACCGACGGCGACTGGCTCGTCGGCATGGGCGTGGCCACCGCGATGTTCCCGGCGCTGCGGTTCCCGGCCACGGCCGGCATCACGCTGCGGGCCGACGACACCGCCGACGTCGCCATGAGCGGCGCCGACCCCGGCACCGGCCTGCTCACCGTGCTCGCGCTGGTGGGCGCGGAGTCGCTCGACATCCCGGCCGACCGGATCACGCCGCGGCTCGGCGACTCGGCGTTCCCGTCGGGCGGCCTGTCCGGCGGCTCGACGGCGACGGCGAGCGCGGGCACCGCGATCATGATCGCGGCGGTCAAGGCGATCGACGAGCTGGTGGCGCTCGCGGCCGATCCGGGTGCGCCGTTCGAAGGCCACGAGGTCACCTACGCCGACGGCCGGGTGTTCGCGGACGGCCGCAGCATGACCTTCGGCGAGCTGCTGCGCGCCGTGGGCCGCGAGTCGCTCGAGGTGACCGGCTCGTCGGCGCCGGGCGAGGAGCTCACGAAGCACTCGTTCAGTTCGTGGGGCGCCCAGTTCTGCGAGGTCCGGGTGCACAAGCTGACCCGCGAAGCCCGTGTCTCACGGCTGCTCGGCGTGTTCGACTCGGGCCGGATCATCAACGACAAGGCGGCCCGCAGCCAGATCATGGGCGGCATGATCTGGGGCGTCTCGGCGGCGTTGCACGAGGGTCTGGAGATCGAGGCCAGCGGCCGGCTCGCCAACGGCGACTTCGCGAGCTACCTGCTCCCGGTGAACGCCGACATCCCGGAGGTCGACGTCCACTTCGTCGAGTACCCGGACACGCTCCACAACGCCGTCGGCGCGCGGGGCCTCGGCGAGATCGGCACGGTCGGCATGGCGGCGGCGGTGGCCAACGCCGTGTACAACGCGACCGGCACGCGGGTCCGGCACATCCCGATCACCATCGAGGACCTCCTCGAAGACTGACCGGTCGTCCCCGCCGTTATCCATCCGCGACAACGGCGGGGACGATCGACCATGACGGCGACCGGTCCGCGGTCCTAGGCTGTCGGGGCTCCTCCTCCGGTGTGCCACGAAGGGATCCCCCGCATGACCGACCCGGTCGTCCCCACCACTTCCGGCGCGGTCCGCGGTCAGGTCACCGCCGACGGCGTCGCGCTCTTCCGCGGCGTCCCGTACGCAGCCGCGCCCGAAGGCGACCTGCGCTTCGCCGAGCCGGTCCCCGCGCCACCGTGGGAAGACGTCCGTGACGCGAGAAGACCCGGGCCGACCGCACCGCAGCGCCGCCACGACGTCCCCGGCCTGGACCTGACCCCGCTCGCCGGCACCGGCTGGCGGCCGGGCCCGGAGTACCTGACGGTCGACGTCTGGACGCCGCAACCGGGCGCCGCCGCGCTCCCGGTGCTGGTGTTCGTCCACGGTGGCTCGTTCCTCGGCGGAACCGGCTCGGCCGCGGCCTACGACGGCACGGCGTTCGCGCGCGCCGGCGCGGTGCTCGTGACCGTCCAGTACCGGCTCGGCATCGACGGCTTCCTCCCGCTCGACGGCGGCACCACCAACCTCGGGCTGCGCGACCAGCTCGCCGCACTGCGCTGGGTCCAGGAGAACATCGCCGGTTTCGGCGGCGACCCCGCCAACGTCACCCTCTTCGGCGCGGCCTCGGGCGCGGTCAGCGTCGCCTGCCTGCTCGGCTCCCCGCTCTCGCCGGGCCTCTTCCGGCGCGCGATCGTCCAAAGCGGACACCCCGACATGGTCCGCGACGGCGTCCAGGCCCGGCGGCTGGCCCGGGTCGTCGCCGACGAACTGAAGGTCGAACCCACCGCGGAGGCGTTCCGGAAGGTGTCGACCGAGCAGCTCCTCGATGCCCAGGACGCGGTCCTGCGCCCCGGCGGCGCCCCCGACCTGCGCGACGCGCTGGGCTACGACCGCGGCTACGGCCTGAGCCCCTTCCTCCCGGTGATCGGCGACGACGTCCTCCCCCACCACCCGGCCAAGGCGATCCGCGCGGGCGCGGGCCGCGACGTCGACCTGATCGCCGGCAGCTGCAGCGAGGAGATGCGCCTCTACCTGGTCCCCACCGGCGCCCTGGAAGCGGTCACCGACGACCAGGCGATCGCCTCACTGGCGGTCTCCCACCCGGACCCGGCCGGCGTGCTGCACGCGTACGGCCTCGGCTCCGGCGCCCCGGCCGGCCAGGTCCTCGTCGACGCCCTCACCGACCTGGTCTTCCGCGACGGCGTCCGCGACCTGGCCGACAACCACACCGGCCGCACGTTCCGCTACGAGTTCGAGTGGGGCTCCCCGTTGCTCGACGGCCGCCTGGGCGCGTGCCACGGCCTCGAGCTCCCGTTCGTGTTCGACGCACTGGCCGCGGTCCCGGGCCCGCGCGGCCTGCTCGGCGAGAACCCGCCGCAGGAACTGGCCACCGAGCTGAATGCCGCGTGGCACGGCTTCGCCACGACGGGTTCGCCGGGGTGGCCGGAGTACGCGGGCGAGGACACGGTGTTCCACGCGTACTGAGTTCCGCCCACCCTGGTGACGTCCCGGCGCGGGGACTCCGGGGTTTCCCCCACACATCGGCATCACCGCACAGCGCGCTCCCCCGCGCGCCGCGCACCCCGCGGACTCCGCATCCCACCGCCCCAAGGTCACGAACCCGTCGCGTCCCTTGCTCCACCGGGCTGGACTCCGGGCCCCGACTGTTGACGACTCCCCCGCCGCGCTGCCAGGCTCAGGCCGCCCGGACGGCCGGATGAATGGGGACCACCGATGCCCGAGGCGGGCTCTGCCGCACCGCCGCGCGCCTTCGTCCGCACGCTGTTGCGCAGCGGCACACCCGCGGAACCGGCCGGCCCCGTCGCCGACGACGGTGACCTCACCGCGGTCGGGGACGCGACGCTCGCGCGTGCTTCGCGCTACTGGGTCGTCGTGCCGCTCGCGTACCGGATCGCCGCGTTCGTCAAGGTGTTCATCGGGTTCGCCGCCGCCAACGGCGGGCTCGGGCTCGGGCCGGTGCTGGGCGCGACCGCGTTCGCGGTGCTTTCCAACAGCGCCGCGGTGGTCTGGGTGCTGCGGTCCGGCGGGCTGCGGGCCCGCATCACGACCCGTGCCCTCGGGCTGGACCTGGCCGTCGGCGTTCTGCTCAACTTCGTCGTGGCCATGACGGCGCCGCCCGCGGTGCAGCCGTTCGCGGTCGACGTGTCGTGGACCTGGCTGGTCGGCGCGGTCGCGATGTGGGCGGGCACGTCCGGGCTGCCCGCCGCGCTGTGGCTGTTCGCCGCGGCGGTGCCGTTGCGGGCGGCGCTGACCGTCGCGGGCGGGCTGCCGCTCGGCAACCAGCTCGCCATGACGCGGTCGATCGGCTGCCTGGTCGCGCTGGCGGTGGCGATCGTGCTGGCCGTCTCGATCCTCATCCTGCTCGGCGTCGGCACGCGGTTCGCGGTCGACATCGGGCTGCGGCGCGGGCGCGAGGCCGAACGCCGCCGGACCCGGCGGATCATGCACGACAGCGTGCTGCAGACGCTCGAAGCGCTGGCCATTTCGGCGCCCGGCGACCAGGCCCATGCCGTCACCAGGCTGGCCGAACTCCGCTCGGTCGCCAAGGCGGAGGCGGCCGACCTGCGCCGCCGGATCACCGAGCCGGTGCCGACCGGCCCGACGCGCAGCTTCGCGGTCGAACTCGCCGACGTCGCCACCGAACTGGCCCGCGACGGCCTGCGCACGCAGCTGGTCGCCGCGGACTTCGCCGACGACCACAAGGTCTCCTCCGACCGCCGCACCGCGCTGGTCGAAGCGGTCCGGGAAGCGTTGCGCAACACCGTGAAGCACTCCGGGACCAAGCAGGTCGTGCTCCGGGTGGAGGAACGCGACGGCGGGATCGCGGTGGTGGCCCGCGATCAGGGCCAGGGCTTCGACGTCCGCGACCGGCCGCCGGGCTTCGGCATCAGCCAGTCCATCGTGGCCCGGCTGGCCGAGGTCGGCGGGCACGGCACCGTGGACTCGCAGCCGGGCCGCGGCACCCGCGTGACGATGTGGGTGCCGGGCTAGGCAACGGTTCTGCGCTGCGGCACAAGACTCCCGCCACGACCGGGGCGCACCATGCCCGGACAGTCCCTGCGGGAGGAGCAACCCCATGGCCGAATCGGGCTCCCTGCGCCGCGACGCGCTGGGCACACCGGGCGTCGTCTTCCTCGTCCTCGCCGCCGTCGCGCCGCTCACCGGCATCGTCGTCATCGCCTCGCTGGGCATCGCGCTCGGCAACGGCGGCGGCATGCCCGGCGCGTTCCTGCTCGCCGCGCTGATCCTCGTGCTCTTCGGCGTCGGCTACGCGCAGATGAGCAAAGTGGTCACCGGCGCGGGCGGCTTCTACGTCTACGTCACCAAGGGGCTCGGGCGGCCGATGGGCCTGGTCGCCGCGCTCGTCGCGCTGCTGGGCTACAACTGCTTCGTCGCCGGCGCGGTCGGGACGAGCGGTTTCTTCACCGCGAACGTCGTCGAGCAGGTCTTCGGCTGGCACACGCCATGGCAGCTGTGGAGCCTCGCGTCCGCCGTCGCGGTGTTCGCGCTCGGCCGCCGCGGGGTCGACGTCAGCGCGAAGGTGCTCGGGGTTTCGCTCGTCCTCGAGGTGTCGATCCTGCTCGTCCTGGACGTCGCGGTGGCCGTCCGGACCGGGTTGGACGTCCAGGCGTTCGCGCCCGGCGTCGTGTTCTCGGGCTCGATCGGGATCGCGTTCTTGTTCGCCTTCAACGCTTTCGTCGGCTTCGAGGCCACCGGGCTGTTCAGCGAAGAGGCGCGCGACCCGCACCGGACGATCTCCCGCGCGACCTACACCGCGATCGTCCTGATCGGCGTGTTCGCCGCGGTCACGACGTGGGCGATCGTCAGCGCGACGAGCGTCGCGCAGGCCGGGCGGACCGCGCAGGACCACCTGGCGACCGGGAACCTCGTCTTCTCGATCAGCCGGACGTACCTGGGCTCGTTCCTCACCGACGTGATGATGCTGCTGCTGGTCGTCAGCCTGTTCGCGGCGCTGCTGGCGCTGCACAACTCCGCGACGCGGTACCTGTTCGCGCTCGGCCGGGCCCGCGTGCTGCCCGCCGTCCTCGGCCGGACGAACGCGGCGAACGGCGCACCGTACGTCGCCAGCGGGACGCAGATCGGGCTGGCGACGCTGATCGCGGCCGCGTACGCGCTGGCCGGGCTGGACCCCCTCGCCGACCTCACCGCCAGCATGACCGGCATCGGCACCCTCGGCGTGATCGCCCTGCAGGCACTGGCCGGGATCGCCGTCGTCGCGTTCTTCCGCAAGCGGCGCGACCCCCGGCTGTGGCGCACCGCGCTCGCCCCCGGCCTCGGCGGGCTCGGCCTGATCGCCGTGACGGCGCTGGCGATCGTCAACTTCCCCACGCTCGCCGGCTCCGACGCCCCCGCGATCGCGCTGCTGCCCTG
>NZ_JAAGNB010001170.1:0-4496 GCF_010550475.1 Amycolatopsis sp. SID8362 | reverse complement strand
TGAAGCGGATGGCCGCGGCCGGGTCGCGGGCCAGGACGGTGCCCGCGGGCACCACGGTCGGCGTCTCCTCGGCGGTGCGCAGCGAGAGGACCGTGGCCGCCGCCCGCGCCGGGCGCGGCGGCTCGAGCCCGAGCAGCTTCAGGATCGCGACGACGAGTTCGTCCGGCGCCTGGTCCAGCCAGTAGAGCCGCTGCTCCAGCAGGTAGGCGAACAGCTCCAGCAGCGTGACGCCGGGGTCGGCGGGCGCGTGCAGCGTCCACGTGCCGTCCGACTCCGCCGGGATGCGGCGGGTGATGGCCGCCATCATGTCGGCCCAGGTGAGGTCGTCCAGCTTCGGCACGGGCAGCGTCATGGCGTCGTCCCCGTCAGGCCGAGGTAGAACGGGAACACCAGGTTGGCCTTGGTGTTGGTGCGCCGGATCCGGTACTCGACGGAGATCGTCACGCGGGACTCGTCGCCCGGGTCGGCCTCGGCGAGCACGCTCGCCAGCTCCACCCGCGGCTCGAACGTCTTCACGGCGTCGGCGATCGACCGTTCGAGGCCGCGCAGGTTCTGCGCGCTGCCCGGCGCGAACACCGACTCCTGCACGGTGGTGCCGAGCTCCGGCCGCATCACGCGCTCGCCCGTGGCGGTGAGCAGCAGTGCGCGCAGGCAGTGCTCGATGCTCGTCTCGCCGACGGCGTAGGACAGCCGGCCCGCCTCGTCGGGCAGGATCGGGAACCGCCAGCCGGTGCCGAGGAAGGGTTCGGTCACGTCGCCTTCACCTTCTTCGCGAGCACGTTCGGCGGCAGCGGCGTGGCGGGCCCGGTGACACCGCCCGGTGCCGGGTGGGTGTGCTGGACGAAGGCCTGCATCAGCGCGTTGCCGAGCACGACGGGCTCGGCCGAGCCGCCCCCGAGGTCGATGTCGGACGCCTGCACCGTCACGGTCTTGGCTTCGAGCGTGATCTCCCCGCTGTCCTTGAGCACCACCTTCGCCCCCGACGCGGTGCTGATGGTGATCTCCTTTTCCTTGTCGTCGAACAGGATCCGGTGCCCGGCCTTGGTCCGGATGATCTTCTGGTCCGTGCCGCCGGAGTGCGCGACCGGCGGCTTCTTCTTGCCGTTGTAGAGCCCGCCCAGCACGTACGGCTGGCGCATGTCGCCCTGGAAGAACGCGACCAGCACCTCGTCGCCGACCTCGGGCACGAACACGGAGCCGTAGCCGGCGCCCGCGTAGAGCTGGCTGACCCGGATCCACGGGCTGATCGACGCCCCGCCGTCGAGCCAGTAGTACTTGACCCGGACGCGGCCCTCGTCGTCCCCGTCGTTCTCCACGACCTCCGCCGGCGCGACGCCGTAGAAGCGCCGGTCGGTCGCCATCGCCCGTGGCGTCGTCATTGCTTGTCCCCCTGGAAGATCCGCCGTCCGGTGAAGGTGGTGAAGAAGCCGCTCGAATTCAGGGCGTGCTCCACGCGCTTGACGAAGTAGGTGCCGGAGAAGCGGGTGCCGAGGCCGAAGATCTCCAGGTTGTCCCCCGGGCGCAGCTCCGGCAGCCCGGCCACCCGGCCGGTCGCGGTGATGAACTCGTACGCCCGTTCCCGCAGCAGCGAGATGGCCAGCTCTTTGGCTTCCTCCTGGCTGAGCACCGGCGCGTCGACGACCACCTCCTGCCGGTCACCGGCCGCGGCCGACGCCGCCTCGGGCCCGCTCTGGCCGTCGGCGGAGTTCTGCCCGCCGGGCAGGTCGTCCTTGGTCGCGACGTACTCGATCGGCTCCGCCTTGACCGGGTCCCAGCCGTGCACGGTGAGCTTGCTGACCTGGTCGGACAGCGTCATCGTCGGGGTGAAGTCGAGCAGGTTGGGCACCAGCCCGGGCGGCTGCCCGCTCGGCCCGGACGCCAGCCCGGGCGCGTAGGCCAGCCGGAACAACCGGATCGGCCGCGAATCGCGGCCGTCGGTGGGCTTGATGAAGTACAGCGTCTGCACGCCCGTGTGCGGGTCCGGCAGGAGGTAGCAGTCGAAGTCGATCCGCTTCGCCCGCTCCACCAGGAACTGCGCGTCGGACTGGTTCTTCTGCACCACGAGGTCGTGCCGCGGGCCCTCGTGCGTCGTCTCGAACGCCAGGTGGTTGCGCCGCGCGATCTGCTCGGCGATCTCCCAGTCGGTCTTGTTGACGAAGTTCTTGTCCTCGGCCTTGGTCGGCTTGCGGTCCTTGAGGTCGAGCAGCCCGTCCACGCAGGTGATGGAGATCGTCGGCGACGCGGAATCCGGGAACTTGGGCGCGAGCGTGCTGATCTTGCCGGTGGCGACGGTCAGCAGCCGGTCCGCGTAGCCGAGCCGGACGGAGACGTGCGCGCCGATCCGCAGGTCCTTCGAGTCGCTGTACTTGAACTTCAGCGCGACGTCGTCCCAGTTGTTCAGCTCGAGGTCGAAGCCCGACATCTCGTCGATGTCGCGGTGCACCTTGACGTCGAGGATGTCGTTCTTCGTCGCCGGGTCCAGGGTCAGCCCCTCGACGACCACCTCGAACTCCGGGGCGTAGCCGTCCGGATCGGCGAGTTCGGGCTGGGTGCCCGCGGGCGCGGTCATCGGCGGCCCCCTCTCACGGCAGCCGGGGCACGGTCAGCACCAGCCCCGGCCGCAGGTCGCGTGGATCGGAGATGCCGTTGGCGCGCGCCAGTTCCCGCCACGCGTCCGGCCGGCGGTACACGGCGGCGGAGATGCGGTCCCAGGTGTCGCCGCGGCGCACGACGTAGCTCTTCTCCACCGTCGGCGAGGACCGGGGCGGGTCGACGGCCTGGTCCTTCGCCAGGCGGTACTCCTTCAGCGTGATGTCCAGCTGGGCCCGCAGCGGGACGCCGTTCTTGGCGAACAGCACGTAGTTCACGTCCAGCTTTTCCAGCACGCCCTTGAACACCGGCCCGTTCCAGTGGAACCGGACGATCGGCGGCGCGTGCTCGGTCCCGTCGATCCGCATCAGGTCGCGCACGGCGTCCACATAGGACGTCCGGACGTCGTTCAGCGTGTCGGACGTGTCGACGAGCGCCTGCAGCGTCAGGGTTTCGGTGCCGCCGCGGATGAACTGGAGCGGCGGGGTCTCCAGCCCGGGGATGGTGATCTCGGCGAACGTGTTGCTCTTGCTGAGCTTGTACTCGGTCGGGTTGAACCGCAGCGGGATCACCTGCGGCGTCCGGTTCGGCGGCCGCTCGATCTCCAGGTGCGCGTCGGCGCCCTGGCTCACCGAGGAGAACGGCGTGGTGATCACCGGCGGCCTCCCGAGTCCCCGATCCGGCGGTCGTTCCCGCTGCGCTCGGCCCGGGCGCACTCCTCTTCGTAGCGCCGTGCCCACGCCTGGATGTACCGGTTGAACAGGCGGGCGAACACGGCCCCGTCGTCGCCGTCCACGGCGAAGTGCACCTCGACGTTGTGGAAAGTCACGTTCCTGGGCACGGTTTCTTCTCCTAGAGCACGGCCGTCAGGCCCTCGTGGGCGATTTCCAAGGACTCGATCGCGACCGCGTTCTGCTCGGCGTGCAGGTCCGGCCCGGTCCACTTGGCGGCCAGGCCGCCGTGGAAGAGCCACGACTTCGCGGGCAGCCCCGCCTCGTCGAGCATGATCAGGGCGCCGTCGCGGCGGGCCCCCAGCGAGTCGTGCAGGCCGGTTTCGTACCAGGACCACAGCAGGCGGTCGCGGACCACACCGCGCTTGAGCGTGATCGGGTTCCACGAGTGGCGCAGCGGCAGCTTGTGCACCGCGTCGTTGCGCCCGCCTTCGGGGTAGTTGACCACCTCCAGCTGCGCGCCCAGCCCGGTGACCTCCTGGAAGGCACCGGACGCCACCACCTGCAGCAACAGTGCCTGCGCCGGCGGCAGGTAGACGTCCGCCGCGGAAAGCGTCACGAGGAAGCGGAACTTGGGCAGCGGCTCGTTGAGCGCGAGCAGCTGCTCCACCGGGTTCGTCACTGCTCGATCACCTCCAGACCGCGGTCCTGGCCCAGCACGAGCCGCAGCGCGATGAACTCCATGGGCACGGCAGGCGCGACTTCGACCTCGCACACGACCTGCCCGGGGTCCTGCTCGGGCGGGTTGTTGGTTTCGTCGCACACGACGCGGAAAGCGTCTTCCGGCCGGCTGCCGGCGAGCGCGCCGGTGCGGAACGCCTCCAGCAGCACCGACGTGATCGCGCGGACCAGCGACAGCCGCAGCTCCGCCGAGTTCACCTCGAACACCAGCGGCGCGGCGGCCCGCCGGATGGCCCGCACCAGCAGGTGCAGCAGCCGGCGGTGGGCGACGTACACCCGGCGCGGGTCGGGCGAGAGCGTCCGCCCGCCCCACACCACGAGCCCGCGGCCCCGCAGGCACCGCACCAGGTCGACACCCGCGTCGAACAGCCGCACCTGCTGCGCTTCCGGGTACTCGACCTCGAGGTCGACCGCGTCGAGCAGCGTGGCGTTGGCCGGGGTGTGGGCGGCGCCCCGCTCGGCGTCGAGCCGGGCCACCAGCCCGGCGACGTGCCC
>NZ_JAAGNB010001121.1:0-3583 GCF_010550475.1 Amycolatopsis sp. SID8362 | reverse complement strand
CGCGGTCGCCCCGGCGGTCGAGGACGGCCGCCGCCAGCGCGCGGTCCTCGACGGCCTGATGGCCCGCCGCGAGGAACTGCGCGCCCGCTTGGCCGCCGAACACGAGCTGGCCCGCGAGCACGGCCTGGCCGCCGACCCGGAACTGGAGCAGGCGTACGTCCCGGCGAAGCGCCTGCTGATCGACGGCCCCTGCGAGCTGACGGCAGCGGCCACGGCGGTCGACACCTACGCGGCCGCGGTCCGGGCCCGCCTGGAAGACCGCCCCTGACGCGGCTGGCCGGCCGACTGCCGCGAAGGCGCACTCTCAGGGCACCGGAACCCAGGAACCGCCTAGGTTGTCCCGCGGGGTCCGCGGGCGGACGCAGCGGACGTCATGAACGAGTCGTTCACGACGTCGGGCGACAGGGCCCCGGCAAAGTCGGGCAGCACGGCCGATCCGCCCCATCCGCGATGTCATGAAAGAGTCGTTCACCTCGCCGGACGACATGAACGACCCTTTCATGGCATCCCCGCGACGCCGGGCAGACCACGCGGCCAGCCTGCAGCCGGTCACCCGCTCGCCGACGCGACTTTGCCGGGACCCTGACGTCGGGCGAAGTGAATGACTCATTCATGTCGTCGGACGACATGAATGAGTCATTCACTACCTCTGGCCGGGCCACACGACGGCCGGCGCGGCTCAGCGGCGGCCCAGGCCGCGGATCAGGACCATCACCGCGTCCCGCACTTCCGCCCTCGTCCGCTGCGGCCCGAACACCTGCCAGTCCAGCGCCACCACCAGCATCGTGCCGAACAGCCCGGCCGCCGCCGTCGGGATCTCCACGCCCTCCGGCAACCGCCCCGCCGACTCCAGCCGGGACAGCTGCTGCTTCACGATCGAGATGATCTCCTCGCGCAGCAGCGAAAGCGTCCCGTGCCACTGGCCCGGCGTCCGCCACAGCTCGCTCACCAGGATCTGCGAAAACCCCGGGTACTGCGCGATGAACTCCAGCGTCGTGTCGACCTGCGCCTCGATCACGTCCAGTGGATCACCGGAAGAGACCGCCGCGCGCAGCCGACCGGCGAGCATGTCCACCCCGTACCGCAGGAGCGCGTCGACGAGGCCGTCCTTCGAGCCGAAGTTGTAGTACACCGTCCCTTTCGCGACCCCCGCCGCGGCCGCGATGTCGTCGACGGTCAAGCCGACCAGGCCCCGGCTCTTCGAGAGCTCCAGCGTGGCCTCGAAGAGCTTCTGCTTCGTCCCGCCGCTCACAGGCTCAGCTCGGGCTTGAGCGCCGACACCGTCCAAACGCGACGCTTGCGCGCGGCCAGCGTGGACACCAGGATCCCGCCCACCAGGTAGGCGAGCAGCACCCCGATGTCACCCAGGATCTGCACCGTGGCCCCGCTGTAGAACAGGTGGCGGAAGCCGTCGATCGCGTAGCCCATCGGCAGGACCACGTGCAGCGGGTACAGCGCGTCCGGGATCGTCTGCCAGGGGAACGTGCCGCCCGCGCTGACCAGCTGCAGCACCAGCAGCACCAGGCCGAGGAACTTGCCGACCGCGCCGAAGAACGCGTTGAGCGCGTGCACCACCGACGTGAACGTCAGCGAGACGAGCACCGCGAACCCGATCGCGCCCAGCGGGTGCGCGATGTGGATGCCGACCAGCCAGGTCACCGCGCCGAACAGGACGATCACCTGCGCCGTGCCCAGCAGCGCCGAGGACAGCCAGCCGCCCACCGCGACGCGGAAGGGGGACGCGCCCGCGGTCAGCGCCCGCGTCGAGAGCGGCCGCAGGATCAGGAACAGCACGAACGCGCCGATCCAGGTGGCCAGCGAGATGAAGAACGGGGCCAGCCCGGCGCCGTACGTCCCTGCCGACGCCTCGCCGTTGGCGTTCACCGCCACCGGGTCGGCGATCGTGTTGGCCGTCGCGTTGCGGGTCGGGTCGTCCGGGTTCGGGATTTCCTTGAGGCCCGCGGCCAGCCCGTCGCGCAGCTTCACCGCGCCGTCCGCGAGCTGGTTCGTACCGTTGACGGCGGTCTTCTCCCCGTCGTTGAGCTGGGAAGCCCCGTCGCGCAGCTGGTTCGCGCCGTCGGACGCCTGTGCGATGCCGCTCGCCAGCTGCGGGGACGCCGCGGCGAGCTTGGCCGCGCCGTCGGACACCTGGCGGGCGCCGTCGGCGAGTTTCCCGAGGTCGCCGTTGGCCTGCTGGATCTTGCCGTTGGCCTGGTCGACCGGCGACCGCAGCTGGTCGGCCTTCGCGAGGATCGCCTGCACCTGCGCCTCCGGCACGCCGGCGTCGCGCAGGTCGGTCTGCAGCTGGCTGCGGTAGGAGTCGAGCTTGCCCTGGATGTCGGACGACGCCGTCGCCGCGATCGAGGCCGCGTCCGCGACCTTCTGGTCCCCGGCGGCCACCTGCGAAGCGCCGTTCGCGAGCTGCTGGGTCTGCGAAGGAAGCGAAGCGGTGCCGCTCTTCAACGTGCCCAGGCCGGTCGCCAGCGTCGACGAGCCGTCCGCGAGCTTCGCGGCGCCGTCGGCCAGCTGCTGCTGACCGGACTTCAGCTGCGAAGCGCCGTCGGCGAGCTGCGACGCGCCGGTCGAGGCTTCCTGGATCTTGGCGTAGATGGTGGAGAAGCCGACCAGGAACCGGTCCGCGGCCTCGCTGCCGACCTTCTCCGCGATCGTCTTGCGCACCTGCTCGGCGACCTGCTTCGCGATGGTGCCGGACAGGTAGTTGTTGGCGTCGTTGGTGGTCAGCGTGATCGTCGCCTGCTGCGGCTGGAAGTTGCCGACCGACAGCAGCGCGGCGGAGAAGCCGCTCGGGATGCCGATGGCGAACGAGTACTTGTCGTTGCGGACGCCGTCGCGCGCCTCCTGCTCGGACACCTCGTGCCACTGGAACGTGCCGGATTTGACCAGCTCGTCGGTCACCTCACGGCCGACGTTGCGCTCCTGGCCGCTCGAGTCCTTCGCGCCCGCGTCACTGGTGAAGACGGCGGCGGGCAGCTTGTCGAGGCGGCCGTACGGGTCGTAGTTCGCGTAGAGGTAGAAGGACGCGTAGAGCAGCGGCACCAGCACGAGCGCGACCAGCGCGAGCTTCGGCATCGTGCCGGTGGACAGGCGGCGCAGTTCGTTGCGCGCGATGCGGAAGGCGTTCATTCGGAGACCTCGTCAGTGCTCTCGGGGAGCTCTTCGGTGGGGGCGGGTTCGGGGGAGAGGTGCCGCGGCTCCGGCTGCTCGGCGGCGCCGAGGAGCGCGGGCGGGAAGGGGAGCGCGGACAGCGGGGTGGTCGCGGTCAGCACGACGACGGCGAGGCCGCGCCCGGCCAGCTCGCGCGCCAGCCCGGCCCAGCTCTCGACGTCGCTGGTGTGCCGGTCCGGGGTGTCGAGCACGAGCACGCGCACGCCCTTGCGCTCGGCGGCCAGCTCGGTGAGCAGCCGCGTGCGCAGGGTCGGGGCGATGTTTTCGAACCGCGTGTCCGCGAACGGCGCGGCGTCGTGCTCGCCGAGCCACTGGGCGACGTCCTCCTTGTGCGCGGGGCGGTGCGCCAGCGCGAGCTCCTCGCCGACGACCACGCGCAGGGGCAGGGCGTCGTCGG
>NZ_JAAGNB010001069.1:0-7388 GCF_010550475.1 Amycolatopsis sp. SID8362 | reverse complement strand
TACCTGCCGCTGGTCGGCGCGCGCGTGCGGGCCCAGCTGGCCGCGCTCGGGCCGCGGGAACGCGCCGCGCAGGTCATCAAGCTGTGCTTCGCGGACCCGGCGCGGTTCCCGGAAAGCCGGCTCGACGAGCTGACCGAGGAGCACGGCGCCCGCGCGCGCTTCGCCTGGGCGGCGCCCGCGATGGCCCGCAGCACGTTCGCCATCTTCCGTGCCTGGTCGACGCTCGGGAAGGCGTCGCTGTGGTCGGTCGCGCCGCGCGTGCAAGCTCCGACGCTGGTGGTCTGGGGCCGCGAGGACCGCGTCATCTCGGTGAAGCGGGCCGTGCGGACGGCGCGGGCGATCCCGCGGGCCCGGTTGCTGGTGCTGCCGCGGACCGGGCACGTGGCGCAGATGGAACGTCCGGTGGTCGTCGCGAAGGCCGTTTTGGGCATGTGGGAGCACGTCGAAGCCGGTACCTGGTAGTCCGATCGAGTGACAACAAACCCCTGCGCGGTCAGCCAGTCGCCGATAACGGTTCGGTGGCGCTGTGGCACCCTGGTGCGGTGGACCGGGTGAAGCAGGACGCGCGAGGCGACGATCGGCGCGCGCCCCACCGCGCGTCGGCGCGCCGGACCCCGGAGCCCGAGGAGCCGCCGCGCACCGGGCAGTACCGCCCGTCGTCGAAGGCCCCCGCGCAGCGCGTCACCGAGGACCGCTACCGCCCGGGCGGGCGGCGGACCAGCGCCGAGCCGCTCAGCGCGTCGTGGAAGCCCCACGGCGAGACGCCCCGCGTGCCGAAGGAAGCGCCGCCGAAGTCCGGGCTCGCGAAGCTCACCAAGACCTACGGCTGGCGCGTCTACGCGCTGCCGATCCTCGTGGTGCTGACCGTGCTCGTCGTGGTCAACACGGCCAACAGCCCGGCCCAGCCGATCGCCGAGCAGAGCGCCCCGCCCGGCGTCGAGTCCGCGGGCGGCGACGCGGCGGGCGGCGCCATCGACGGCGACGGCGAGACGGGCATCCCGGAGAACCCGGCCAAGCCGGTCGACCTCAAGGTGCCGACGGCGGACCTGCCGAACGGCAGCCCGTTCACCCAGGCCGGCAAGGGCAGCTGGCACGTCGTGCCCGGCAGTGGCCCCAAGATCGGCACCGGGAAGCTGTACACCTACACCGTCGACGTCGAGGACGGCATCGACCCGGCCAGCTACGCCGGCGACGACGCCTTCGCGGCCGCGGTCCAGGGCACGCTGTCCGATCCCAAGAGCTGGACGTGGGACGGCAAGATCGCCCTCCAGCGCGTCGACGCGAACTTCCCGAACCCGTCGTTCCGGGTGAGCCTCACCACGCCCGAGACGACGCACCGCGCCGACGCGTGCGGCTTCCAGATCACCTTCGAGGCGTCCTGCTACCGCAAGAGCATGGGCCGGGTGCTGATCAACCTGGCCCGCTGGGTGCGCGGCGCGAAGGCGTTCAACGCGGACATGACCGGGTACCGCCAGTACGCCATCAACCACGAGGTCGGGCACGCGCTGGGCAACCAGCACGTCGGCTGCGGCGGCACCGGCCAGCCCGCGCCGGTGATGATGCAGCAGTCGTTCGGCGTCTCCGACGACTACGTCTCGATGCTCAACGACATCCCCGGCGGCGACAAGGGCAAGGTCGCCAAGGACGGCCGCGTCTGCACCCCCAACGCCTGGCCCAATCCCACTCCGTAAGACCGTCCCATCATGTGGCATGGGGGAAGGTCTGTTTGCCTGCGCGTGTTGTGCATAGTGGGATGGACGCGAACCGCGCGCGAGATGGAGGACCCATGTCAGCACTGCCGCCGCTCGTCGAGCCGGCTGCCGAGCTCACCAAGGAAGAGGTGGCCAGGTACAGCCGTCACCTGATCATCCCGGACGTCGGGGTGACCGGGCAGAAGCGGCTGAAGAACGCCAAGGTCCTGGTCATCGGCGCCGGCGGCCTCGGCAGCCCCGCGCTGCTCTACCTGGCCGCGGCCGGCGTCGGCACCCTCGGCATCGTCGACTTCGACGTCGTGGACGAGTCGAACCTGCAGCGCCAGGTCATCCACGGCCAGTCCGACGTCGGCAAGCTCAAGGCCGCGTCCGCGCAGGAGTCGATCGCCGAGATCAACCCGCTGGTCAAGGTGCACCTGCACACCGACCGGCTGGACTCGTCGAACGCGCTCGAGATCTTCGAGCAGTACGACCTCATCGTCGACGGCACCGACAACTTCGCCACGCGCTACCTGGTGAACGACGCCGCGGTGCTGCTGGGCAAGCCGTACGTGTGGGGCTCGATCTTCCGGTTCGAGGGCCAGGTCAGCGTGTTCTGGGAGGACGCGCCGAACGGCAAGGGCCTCAACTACCGCGACCTCTACCCGGAGCCGCCGCCCCCGGGCATGGTCCCCTCCTGCGCCGAAGGCGGCGTGCTGGGCGTGCTCTGCGCGTCCATCGGCTCGATCATGGTGACCGAGGCGATCAAGCTGCTCACCGGCATCGGCGAGCCGCTGCTCGGGCGCCTGATCAGCTACGACGCGCTGGAGATGAAGTACCGCGAGGTCAAGATCCGCAAGGACCCGGACACCCCGAAGATCACCGAGCTGATCGACTACGAGGCGTTCTGCGGTGTCGTGTCGGACGAGGCCGCGCAGGCCGCGTCGGGCAGCACGATCACCCCGGCGGAGCTCAAGGCCAAGTTCGACAACGGCGACAACTTCGCCCTGATCGACGTCCGCGAGCAGCACGAGTACGAGATCGTCAACATCAAGGGCGCGACGCTGATCCCGAAGGACCGCATCCTCTCGGGCGAGGCGCTGGCGGAGCTGCCGCAGGACAAGCCGATCGTCCTGCACTGCAAGTCGGGCGCCCGGTCGGCCGAGGCCCTCGCGGCCCTGCACGCGGCCGGCTTCAAGGACGCGACGCACCTCGGTGGTGGCGTGCTGGCCTGGGCGAAGCAGATCGACCCGAGCCTGCCGACCTACTAGCCGTTCTGCCGTCAAGGCCACCTTACGGGCGTCTGACGCCCGTAAGGTGGCCTTAACGGCATTTCGGGCAGGCCGCAAAACACTGCGTGACCAGCGCGTCTTCTCGAACGTGGAACACCCGGCCGGGTAACGTCACGACCCGTGCGGTCAACCCTCGAACGCCCTCCGGCGCACGTCTGCTCGGCCTTCGGCGGCCTTGACGACGTCTGCGAACCGCTGCCGGGCTCGACGGCGTGGCGCTGCGGCGACCTCGTGCTCAAGCCGGTCACCGACAAGGCGAAGACGCTGTGGACCGCCCGCGCCCTCGACTACATCGCCGAGCCGGGCCTGCGCGTCGCGAAGCCGGTCGGCTCCAGCGACGGCCGCTGGATCGTCGGCGGCTGGACGGCGTCGCGCTTCGTGGCCGGAACCCCCGGCCACCGCGGCGACGAGTCCGTGCTGGCGGCGGTCAAGCTCCACCGCGCGACACTCGGCCTGCCCCGGCCGGAGTTCCTCACCGCCCGCCGCGACGTCGATGCGATCGCCGACCGGGTGGCCTGGGCGGAACTCGAGGTCCCCCTGGAGGAGACGAAGGGTGGCCGCTGGTTCGAGGTACTGGCGGGTGCCCGCCGCCCGATCCGCCTGCCGTCCCAGGTGGCGCACGGCGAGCTGCTGGCGGGCCTGCTGTTCGACGGCGACGCGGCTCCGGGCCTGGTGGACTTCGTCCCGTACTACCGCCCGGGCGAGTACGGCGCGGCGATCGTCGCGGTGGACGCCCTGGCGTGGGGCGGCGCGACGCGGGAGCTGCTCGAGCGGTGGGCGCACCTGCCGGAATGGCCCCAGCTGCTGTTGCGCGCGGTGCTGTTCCGGCTGGCGTCGAACGCACTGAACCCGAGGTCGACGCAGGCCTCGCTGGACGGGCTGCGAGTCGCGGCGCGCGAGGTGTCCGGCGTCTTGTGACCGAGGTCGCAAGCTCGGACGTCACGTCCGGCGATGCGCCGCTGACCTCCCGACTCCCGGTCCGTGGACGCGGATCTCACCGGCCGGGCGGGGAGAACCCCGCCGCAATGTCAACTGCCTGAAACATTCGGTCGAATCCGGTTAACACGGCCTCCTTAGCGTCAGGGCATCCCCGAAGCGCCGAGGAGGTGCCCGTGCCGCAGGTCGACACCCACTGCCCCTACTGCGCACTGCAGTGCGGGATGAGGCTCGACGGCGCCCGCGTCACGCCGCGGGACTTCCCGGTCAACGCCGGTGGCCTGTGCCAGAAGGGCTGGACCTCCGGCAGCCTCCTCACGAGCCCGAAGCGCCTCACCACGCCGATGATCCGCGTCGACGGCGCGCTCGAGCCCGTCAGCTGGGACTTCGCGCTCGACTTCGTCGCCCGCAGGCTGCAGGGGATCCAGCGGGACCACGGCCCGGACGGCGTCGCGATCTTCGGCGGCGGGGGACTCACCAACGAGAAGGCCTACCTGCTCGGCAAGTTCGCCCGCGTCGCGCTCGGCACCTCGCAGATCGACTACAACGGCCGGTTCTGCATGTCGTCGGCCGCCGCCGCCGGGATCAAGGCGTTCGGGGCCGATCGCGGGATGCCGTTCCCCGTCACCGATCTCAAGCGGGCCGACGTCGTGCTGCTCGCCGGGGCGAACCCGGCCGAGACGATGCCGCCGTTCACCCAGCACCTGCGGGGGAGCGACCTCATCGTCGTCGACCCGCGGCGAACGCCGACCGCCGAGCTGGCGAGCCTGCACCTCGCGCCCGCGCCGGGCACCGATCTCGCGCTGGCGCTGGGGATCCTGCACGCCGTCGTCGAAGGCGGGCACCTCGACAAGTCCTATGTGGACGAACGAACCGGCGGGTTCGGGGAAATGTGGCGGATCGTCGCCTCCTGGTGGCCCGAACGCGCCGAGCGCGTCACCGGTGTCTCGGCCGCCGACATGCGCCTCGCCGCGGAGAAGCTCGCCGGTGCCCGCAACGCCTACATCCTCACCGCGCGCGGCACCGAGCAGCACGCCACCGGTACCGCGACCGTCGGTGCCTGGATCAACCTCGCGCTTTCGCTCGGCCTGCCGGGCCGGGAAGGTTCCGGTTACGGCTGCCTCACCGGCCAGGGCAACGGCCAGGGCGGGCGCGAGCACGGCCAGAAGGCCGACCAGCTGCCCGGTTACCGCAAGCTCGACGACCCGGCCGCCCGCGAGTACGTCGCCGGCGTGTGGGGCGTCGAACCGGACAGCCTGCCCGGCCCGGGCCGCTCGGCCACCGAGCTGCTCGAAGCGCTCGGCCAGGAAGACGGCCCGAAGGCGCTGATGGTCTTCGGCAGCAACGTCGTCGTCTCGGCGCCGCGCTCGCAGCGCGTCCAAGATCGGCTGTCCGAACTGGACTTCCTGGTCGTCGCCGACTTCGTGCTGTCGGAGACCGCCGCGCTGGCCGACGTCGTCCTGCCGGTCACGCAGTGGGCCGAAGAGCACGGCACGCTCACCAACCTCGAAGGCCGGGTCCTGCTGCGCCGCAAGGCTCTCGACCCGCCGCCCGGCGTCCGGTCCGACTTGGACGTCCTCAATGGACTTGCGAAGCGTCTGGGACAGCCGGAAAACCGGTTCCCCGTCGACGCCGAGACGGTGTTCGAGGAGCTGCGGATCGCGTCCAAAGGCGGGATCGCCGACTACTCCGGCGTCAGCTACGACCGGCTGCGCGCCGGTGAAGCCCTGCACTGGCCGGTTCCGGACGAGAGCCACCCCGGCACGCCGCGGATGTTCCTCGACACCTTCGCCCACCCGGACGGCCGCGCGCGGTTCGTGCCGGTCGAGCACACCGGCCCGGCCGAGCTGCCCGACGAGGAGTTCCCCTTGCAGGCCACCACCGGTCGCGTGCTGCAGCACTACCAATCCGGTGCGCAGACCCGGCTGATCGACGAGCTGAACGACGTCGTGCCGGAGGCGTTCGTCGAGGTCCACCCCGACACCGCCAAGCGGGCCGGTCTCGAGGAAGGCGATCCGGCGCGGGTCCGGTCCCGGCGCGGCGAGACCGTGGCCAAGGTCCGGTTCGTGCAGAGCCTGAAGCCCGACGTCGTCTTTCTGCCGTTCCACTTTCCCGGTGAGCAGCGCGCCAACCTGTTCACCAACCCGGCGCTCGACCCGGTGAGCCGGATGCCGGAGTTCAAGGTGTGTGCCGTGTCCCTGTCTACTGTGGATGGTGCCGCATGACCCCCCGTGAAGTCGTCGTCGTCGGTTACGGCATGGCCGGAGCCCGGCTGGCCGACGAGATCCGCCGTCGCGACCCCATTGCCGAACGCGTCCGCCTGACCGTGCTCGGCGCCGAAAAGCACGCCGCCTACAACCGAGTGCTGCTGTCCGCCGTCGTGGCGGGCGGGATGAGCGCCGAGAGCGTCCGCCTGCACGACGACGAATGGGCCGTGCGCCACAACATCGACTTGCGGCTCGGCGTCGACGTCGCCCGCATCGACCGGGAGAAGCGCTGCGTCGAACTCGGCGACGGGTCGACAGTGGACTACGACGCCTTGGTCCTGGCGACCGGCGCCAACCCGTGGATCCCGCCCGTCGAAGGCCTCGAAGCCGGGCCGGGCGTGGTGGCCTTCCGCAGCCTCGACGACTGCGCCAAGATCCTCGACGCCGCCCGCTTCGGCGCGCCGGTCGCCGTCCTCGGCGGTGGCCTCCTCGGCCTCGAAGCCGCCCGCGGGCTGGCCGGGCGCGGCAACCAGGTGACCGTCGTGCACCCGCTCGGGCACGTGATGGAACGCCAGCTCGACCCGGCCGCCGGGCACGTGCTGGCCCGCCAGCTCACCGACATGGGCGTGACGTTCAAGTTCGGCGCCACCGCCGCGCGCTACCTGCCCGGCGACGGCCTCAAGCTCGACGACGGCACCCTCGTCCCGGCCGACCTGGTCGTCGTCGCCGCGGGCGTCCGCGCCGAGACGAGCCTGGCCGAGGAAGCCGGGCTCGACGTCGACCGGGGGATCCTCGTCGACGACACGCTGCGCACCAGCGACGGCCGCATCCACGCCCTCGGCGACTGTGCCCGCCACCCCGGCGCGCCGGCCGGGCTGATCCAGCCCGCGTGGGAGCAGGCCGAGGTCCTCGCCGACGTCCTGACCGGCACGAACGCGGCCGCCCGGTACCGCGGCACGACCGCCGTCACCCGGCTCAAGGCCCGCGGCATCGACCTCGCCGCGCTCGGCGAGACGCAGCTCGAAGCCTCCGAGAACGGCGCCGAGGTGCTGACCTTCAACGACCCCACCGGTGGGCGGTACGGCAAGCTCGTCGTCCGCGAAAACCGCGTGGCCGGGGCGATCCTGCTCGGGCTGCCCGACGCGGCCGCCACGATCACCCAGTTCCACGACCGCGGCACGCTGCTGCCCGACGACCGGCTCGCCGTCCTGCTGGGCCGCGCGCTGCCCACCGGCAGCACGCCGGCCGCCAGCCCGGCCGAC
>NZ_JAAGNB010001021.1:0-8915 GCF_010550475.1 Amycolatopsis sp. SID8362 | reverse complement strand
CACGGCGGCCGGGCTCGCCGTGGCCGCCACCGCCGTCATCGTGCTCACGCCGACGACCCCGACGGCTCCGCCTGCGGCCGCCGGTCCCCAGGAAATCCTGTACCGGGCCGCCGCGGCGGCGCGCGCCCTGCCGGACGTCGAGCCCCGGCCGGACCAGTTCCTCTACACCAGGACGCGGCTCGCGGACGGCCGGGAGAACGAGTTCTGGGCGTCGGTGGACGGGACCCACGACGGGCTCGAGGTCCTCTTCGGCCACGAAACGGAGATCGCCGGCTGCCGCGACGGGAAGCGGGTGCAGAAGGAAGGCCGCGGGCGGACGGTGACCAGCCGGTGCGAGCCGCGTCCGGCCGTCCACCCCGACCTGCCGACGGACGCCGACGCCATGCTCGCCTACCTGCACCGGAGCACCCACGGCGAGGGCGGCACCCTGCACGACCTCGGCCGCGAGGTCGTCGACCTGGCCGGTGGCTACCTGCGGCCGGCGGCGCGGGCCGCGCTCTACGAGGCCGTGGCGAAGGTGCCGGGCCTGGTCGCCCGCGCCGACGCGAAGGACGCCACCGGCCGGGCCGTACTGGGCATCACGTGGAACAGCACGACCGAGCACGGGATCGGCAACCAGGACGAGTTCCTGTTCGACCCGGTCACCTTCGCCTACATCGGCGACGGGACGACCGGCGTGGTGGTCGGCCAGGGCATCGTCGACGAAGTGCGGCAGCGGCCCTGAACGCGCGAAGGGCCGCTCCGGAACTCCGGAGCGGCCCTTCGTGGCGAAGACTCAGCCGAAGAAGACTTCGGCTTCCTGGTAGCGCTCGGCCGGGACCGTCTTCAGCTCGGCCGTCGCCTCGGACAGCTTCACGCGGACGATGTCCGTGCCCTTCAGCGCCACCATCACGCCGAAGTCGCCGTCGGCCACGGCGTCGACCGCGTGCAGGCCGAAGCGGGTCGCGAGGACGCGGTCGTACGCGGTCGGGGTGCCGCCGCGCTGGACGTGGCCCAGGACCACCGCGCGGGACTCCTTGCCGGTGCGGTGGGCGATCTCGTCGGCCAGCCAGGTGCCGATGCCGCCGAGGCGGACGTGCCCGAAGGCGTCCTTCTCGCCGGTCAGCAGCTTCTCCTCGCCGCCCTCGGGCAGCGCGCCCTCGGCGACGACGATGATCGGCGCGTACTCCTTCTCGAAGCGGCTCTCGACGTAGGAGACGACCTGGTCGACGTTGAAGTGCTTCTCCGGCACCAGGATGACGCTCGCGCCGCCGGCCAGGCCGGAGTGCAGCGCGATCCAGCCGGCGTGGCGGCCCATGACCTCGACGACGAGGGCGCGGTGGTGCGACTCGGCGGTGGTGTGCAGCCGGTCGATCGCCTCGGTCGCGATGGAGACCGCGGTGTCGAAGCCGAAGGTGTAGTCGGTGGCGCCCAGGTCGTTGTCGATGGTCTTGGGCACGCCCACGACGCCGACGCCGTCGTCGGTCAGCCGCTTCGCGACGCCGAGGGTGTCCTCGCCGCCGATCGCGATCAGCGCGTCGACGCCCTGGTCGGCCAGGACCTTCTTGATCTTGTCGACGCCGCCCTCGACCTTGTACGGGTTGGTGCGCGAGGACCGCAGGATGGTGCCGCCGCGGGTCAGGATGTCCTCGACGTCGTTGAGGCCGAGCGGACGGCTGTCCCCGGTGAGCGGGCCGTTCCAGCCGTTGCGGAAGCCCACGAAGTCCCAGCCGTGCACCTCGATGCCCTTACGCACCACACCGCGGATGACCGCGTTGAGCCCCGGGCAGTCGCCGCCGCCGGTCAGCACACCGACACGCATGAGAAGCCTCCGTCTGTTCTCTGGAGATGGCAGTCACATTTCGTCGTCCGCCAGAGTAGCGGCTCTCGTCTTGATCGGTGCAGCCCGTACCACCTGCCGAATCGGTCCGCGCCCGGCGTGTGCTACGTTGGCGCCGTGCAGCGCTATTTCTGGTTTACGAAGCCGGCCCCGGGTGGGCACGGCGGCGTGAACCTGCGCTGACCACCACCCCGAGCCGGATCTCCAACCGGCTCGGCGAGTCCCCCGCGGGTCGGTGTCCACCAGGAAGGAACACCCCCGCCATGACGCTCTCCGCCGGCCCCGCCACCATCGGTGACCTCGACGCCGCGCGCACCACGTCGATCAGTCCGCTCATTTCGCCCGCGCTGCTGCGCGAAGACCATCCGGTCGACGCCGCGGTCGCCAAGGTCGTGCGGCACGGGCGCGCCGAAACCGTCGACATCCTCGAGGGCCGCGACGACCGGCTGCTCGTCGTCGTCGGCCCGTGCTCGGTGCACGACCCCGAGGCGGCCCTCGACTACGCCCGCCGGCTGGCCGCGAAGGCCGAGGAGCTGCGCGAAGACATCCACGTCGTGATGCGCGTGTACTTCGAGAAGCCGCGCACGACGCTGGGCTGGAAGGGCCTGATCAACGACCCGGACCTGGACGGCACGTTCGCCGTCAACAAGGGCCTGCGCCTGGCGCGGAAGCTGCTGCTCGACGTGTCCGCGCTCGGCCTGCCGGTCGGCTGCGAGTTCCTCGACCCGATCACGCCGCAGTTCATCGCCGACATCGTCACGTGGGGCTCGATCGGCGCGCGCACGGCGGCGAGCCAGGTGCACCGCCAGCTGTGCAGCGCGCTGTCGATGCCCGTGGGCATCAAGAACTCGACCGAGGGCGACGTCCAGGTGGCGATCGACGCGACCCGCGCGGCGGCCGCGAGCCACGTCTTCCCCGGCATCAACACCGACGGCCTCGCGGCGCTGCTGACGACGTCGGGCAACCCGGACTGCCACGTGATCCTCCGCGGCCACAACGCCGGCCCGAACTACGACGCGGCGACGGTCGCGGACACGCTCGCGCGGCTGGCGAAGTCGGGCCTGCCGGAGCGGGTGATCATCGACGCTTCGCACGGCAACAGCGGCAAGGACCACGTCCGGCAGGGCGCGGTGGTGCGCGAGCTGGCGGCGCGGATCGCGGCCGGCGAGCGCGGGATTTCGGGCCTGATGATGGAGAGCTTCCTGGCCGGCGGGCGGCAGGACCTTTCGCTGGGGCACGCGGAGGAGCTGACCTACGGGCAGTCGATCACGGACGCGTGCTTGGCGTGGGATGACACGGCTCCGCTGCTGGACGAGCTGGCCGCGGCGGTCCGGGCGCGCCGCTGAGAGGTGCCCGACGTAGTGAATGACTCATTCATGTCGTCAGACGACAGGAATGAGTCATTCACTACGTTCGCAAGCCGAAGCCGGACGGGATGGGGCGGAGCGGGCGGTGCCGGGCTCAGCGGCGGGGGAAGTACTCCTCGATGATTTCCCAGCGCGCCAGGTTGTGCTTCGCGTCCGCCAGCGCGTCGTGCTGGTCGGTGGGGGCCGCCGGGAGCTTCGGCTTTCCGGCGTCCTCCCACCGCTGCCGCAGGTCACGCGTGAACCGGGGCAGCTGGCGGGGCAGGGCCGGCATCGGGCCCCATAGCTGGGCCAGCGCCACGTGGTCGTAGGCCGCGAACCAGGCCCACAGCTCGATGCCGCCCGGGGGCTTGCCGAAGAACTCCAGCAGGTCGGCGCGGATCTTCTCGCGGCTGCGCCAGGCCTTGTCGGCCGGCGACGGGAGCTTGTCCAGCACGTTGTCCCGGACCCACTGCCCGGCGCGGGCCGGGTCGAACTCCGTCGACACCGCGTAGAACTCGCGGCCCCGCTCGTCGACGACACCGATGGACACCAGGTCGATCGTCACGCCGTCTTCGATGAACTCGGTGTCGTAGAAAAAACGCACTGGTGAACAGTAGTGGGTCAGCCGACCTTGGAGTCCGGCACCCGGGCCGCGTCGCGCGAAGCCGGCTGAGCGGGCACCTTCGGCTTGACCCCGGCGGCTTCGGCGGCCAGCAGCTCCTTGGCCTTCGCCGCGTAGATGTCGACGTACTCCTGGCCGGACAGCTCCATCAGCGCGTACATGATCTCGTCGGTGATCGACCGCTCGATGAAGCGGTCGCCCGCGAGGCCTTCGTAGCGCGAGAAATCGAGGGGCTTGCCGAAGCGGACCTCGAGGCGGCGGGGCCACCACATCTTGGAGCCGATGGGGTTGACCTTGTCCGTGCCGATCATCGCCACCGGGACGACGACGCCGCCGGACTCCAGCGCGATGCGGGCGACGCCGGTCTTGCCCTTGTACAGGCGGCCGTCCGGGGAGCGGGTGCCCTCGGGGTAGATGCCGAGCAGGTGGCCGGCCTTGACCAGGCGGGTCGCGGTGTCGAGCGCGGCCTGGGCGGCGTTGCCGCCGGACCGGTCGATCGGGAACTGGCCGACGCCGGTGAAGAACCACTTCTTGAGCAGGCCCTTGAAGCCGGGCTCGGTGAAGTACTCGGACTTCGCCGGGAAGGTGACCTTGCGCTTGACCCGCAGCGGCATGAAGAACGAGTCCGCGACCGCCAGGTGGTTGCCGGCGAGGATCGCGCCGCCGGTTTCGGGGATGTTCTCCGCGCCGACGACCTTGGTCGGCCACAGCGTCTTGAGCAGCGGTCCGATGAATACCCACTTCATGAGCCAGTACAGCACCGGTGCCTCAGTCCTCCATCGCAGCTCAGCCCCATTCACCCGCGCCGGACAGCCTACGAACCCGGGTGCCCGCCGCACAACGGAGACCACCCGGTTACCGGCGGGCAGCGATCGATCTCACAGCGAATTCCGGGCCCGGGCGGAGCCCCACAACGCCCGCGAGCCGTGAGAGCATGGACGGATCCACCGCTCACACGGAAGGCGATCGCATGGGCGTGCTCGCCGGCGCGGAACCGTTCGGCCACACCGGTTCGGCCGACACCGGGTTCCTGCTCTGCCACGGGTTCACCGGTACCCCGGCGAGCATGCGGGCCTGGGGTGATCACCTGGCCGGCGCCGGGTTCACCGTGCGCTGCCCGCTCCTGCCCGGCCACGGCACCCGCTGGCCGGACCTCAACCGCACGACGTGGGAAGACTGGTACGGCACGGTCCGCGAAGCGCTCCTCGAGCTGCTCTCGACGTGCAAGACGGTCTTCGTCGGCGGTCTCTCCATGGGCGGCACGCTCACCCTGCGCCTCGCCGAGGAGTTCGGCGACCGGATCGCCGGGATCGTCCTGGTCAACCCGTCGGTGACGCGGCTGAAGTGGGACACGAAGCTGCTGCCGGTGCTGGGCCGGATCGTGCCGTCGGTGCCGGCGATCGCGAACGACATCAAGAAGCCGGGCGAGACGGAGCTGGCCTACCCGCGCACGCCGGTGCGCGCCGCCGCGAGCCTGGCGAAGCTGTGGGCCGTCGTGCGCGCGGACCTGGGCAAGGTCACGCAGCCGGTGCTGCTGCTGCACTCGTCGGTGGACCACGTCGTCGAGCCGGTGAACTCGCAGCTGGTCCTGCAGGGCGTCTCGAGCACCGACGTCACGGAGGTCGTGCTGGAGAACAGCTACCACGTGGCGACGCAGGACAACGACGCCGAGGTCATCTTCTCGCGTAGCGTCGAGTTCGCGAAGACGCACGCCGCACAGCCGGAGGAGACCGCATGAGCCGCGGGAAGGACGGGCCGGAGGACGTCGACGCGACGTTCGCCGAGATCGTCGCCGACCTGCGGGCCGACGGGTTCGGGCTCCCGGAGGACGACACCGCCGACGCCCCGGAGTCCCAGCAGACCGGCACGGCGACCGAGTCGCGGAAGACGCCGGAACGGCCCGCCGAGCCGCCGGCCGCGGACCCCGCCCCGCCCGAGCCCGGCTGGCGCTCCGGGGGCACGTCGTGGGACACCACGATGTTCTCCGACGACCCCGCGGGCGACGACGAGCACTACATCCCGCCGGAGCCGCCGCCGCTGCCGCGGCCGAAGATGGGCGCGTTCCTCATCCTGCTGCTGTTCCTGGCCGGGCTGTTCCTGCTGATCCTGCCCGGCGCGATCGGCGTCGGCCCGACGGTGGCGACCCCGCTCGGCATCCTCGCGCTCGCGACGGCGATCGCGCTCCTGCTGCTCCGCGTCCGGCAGGGACCGCCGCCCGGCGCCGATCCCAGCAACGGCGCCCAGGTCTGACGCGTCACGGCGATGCGCATCGATTTCAGCCCTTCGCGGCGATCGACCGTCGGCGCGGAGTGGGAGCTCGGCCTGGTGGACCGCCGCAGCGGCGAGCTGTCCTCGGTGGCGGAACGGATCCTCGAAGCGGTCCGGCCCGACGGCGCCGCCGAGCACCCGAAGATCAAGCAGGAGCTGCTGCTCAACACCATCGAGATCATCACCGGCGTCTGCGACACGATCGCCGAGGTCAAGGCCGACCTGAACGAGTCCCTCGACGTCGTGCACGGCGTCGCCGACCCGCTCGGCGTGGAGATGTTCTCGGCCGGGACGCACCCGTTTTCGAACTGGTACCAGCAGAAGGTCACCGACAAGGAGCGCTACGCCAAGCTGATCGACCGGACCCAGTGGTGGGGCCGCCAGATGCTGATCTACGGCGTCCACGTGCACGTCGGGGTCGACCACCGCGAGAAGGTCCTGCCGATCCTCGACGCGCTGCTCAACTACGCGCCGCACCTGCAGGCGCTGTCGGCGTCGTCGCCGTACTGGGGCGCCGAGGACACCGGGTACGCGTCGAACCGGGCGCTGATGTTCCAGCAGCTGCCGACGGCCGGGCTGCCGTTCCAGTTCCGGAAGTGGGCGGAGCTGGAGAACTACGTCGACGACATGTTCACCACCGGCGTGATCGACCACTTTTCCGAGATCCGCTGGGACATCCGGCCGGCCCCGCACCTGGGCACGATCGAGATGCGCGTCTGCGACGGGCTGCCGACGCTGCTGGAGGTCGGCGCGATCGCGGCGCTGACGCAGTGCCTGGTCGACGACTTCTGCCAGCGCCTCGACGACGGCGAAATCCTGCCGACGCTGCCGCCGTGGCACGTCCAGGAGAACAAGTGGCGCGCGGCCCGCTACGGCACCGACGCGATCGTCATCCTGGACGCGGCCGGGCGCGAACGGCTGGTCACCGACGACATCGAAGACCTGCTCGACCGGCTGGAGCCGGTGGCGCGGCGGCTGGACTGCGTCGCGGAGCTGCGTGACGTCGAGACGATCCTGGCGCACGGGCCGAGCTACCGGCGGCAGCGGGCGGTCGCGGAAGCGCACAAGGGCAGCCTCAAGGCCGTGATGGCGTCGCTGGTCGCCGAAATGCGCGACGGCATCCCGAAGGACTAAAGGGCGTCGAGCCGGGTGCGCAGGGTGCCGGGGCCGAGGATCGCCGCGCCGAGGGCTTCGACGCGCCGCTTCAGCTCGCGGTCGGCCGTCGCGACCAGGATCCGGGCGTTGGCCTGCTTCGCGACGACCTCGACGATCTTCGAGTCGCCGTCGGTGTCCGCGGCGACGACCTCCACGCCGGGCACGCCCGTGACGTGCTTGGCCTTGCCTTCGACGACCAGGACGATCCGCGGCCACCAGGTCACGGACGCGTCGTCCGGGTCGGCCAGCCCGGCTTCGGCGAGGCGGGCGAGCTGGTCGCGCAGCCGCTCGGCGGCGCCGTGCCGGTCACGCCACCAGCCGTCCGGCCGCGAGCCGACGACGTTGGCCCCGTCGACGACGAGGACGAGCTTCCGCCCGACGCGCGCGGCCAGGTCCGGCCAGGCGGCGGCGAAGTCGCGGTGCAGGGGGTATCCGGGGACGTCTTCGGGGTCCACCCAGCGCACCTCCGCGCTCTCGGTGTTGGCGACCCGCGCTTCGGCGCCTTCGGCGAGCGCGAGCACGGTGGTGTAGCTCCACTCCCCGTGGTCGACGACGGAGGCGGAGACGGTCCGGAAGGCTTCGGCGGGCACGGACGCCTCTTCGAACGCTTCGCGGGCGGCCGCGGTGAGGGCGGTTTCGCCCGCCTCGATGGCCCCGCCGGGCAGCGCCCAAGTGCGGCCGTGGTGCACCCACCAGGCCCGGCGCTGCAGCAGCACCCCGCGCGCGGGGTCGGCGAGCAGCAGCCCGGCGGCGCCGTACCGGCCCCAGTGCAGGTGCCCGCAGGAACACTTGACGAAGACGCTCGCGGACGCGGGACTCACCTTGCCAGAGTGTCACACTCTCCGGCATGACCCGGTTCGACCAGCTCAAGCCCACGTTCTGGGACGGCGGCCCCGGCGAGCCGCTGAGCGCCCGCGAGTTCGCCCACGCCGGCCGCGAGCTGGGCGTCCGCCTGCCGATCGAGCTGGGCGAACTGCTCGGCCTGCGCAACGGCGGCACGGTGGCCGCGTCGTTCGACGCGTTCCCGACGAGCGAGCCGACGTCGTGGAGCGCGACGCACGTGCCGTTCGACGAGCTCCTGGGCGTCGGCGGGCAGCTGTCGATCCTGGATTCCCCGTACCTGAGGTCCGAGTGGGACCTGCCTCGCCAGGTCGTGGTGCTCTCCGGCGACGGGCACACGTGGGTGGCGCTGGACTACCGCCGGTCTTCGCAGCCGTCGGTGACGTGGTTCGACGTCGAGCTGGAGTCGGAGCTGGCACTGGCACCGACGTTCCGGGCGTTCCTGGAAGGCCTGGTGCCGTCGGCGAGCCTCCCGGCGGAGTGACTCAGACCGGGGTCTTGGCCGCTTCCAGGGCTAACGCCGCCGCGCCGACGATCGCCGTGTCATCGCCCAGGTGCGCCGTGCGGATCCGGGCCAGCGGCCGGTGCCGCGCCCCCGTGATCGCGCCCGCGTAGTGCTCGCGCGCCTCGTCCAGGAACAGCGGCGCCGACTCCGACACTCCCCCGCCGATCACGATGATCTCCGGGTCGAACACGTCCGCCACCAGCGCCAGCCCCTCGCCGAGCCACTTGGCCAGCTCCGCCATCGCCAGCTGGGCGATCGGGTCACCGTCGCGCGCCGCGCCCGCCACCCGCCGACCCGTCACCGAGCCGGGGTCGCCCGCGACCTGCGGGGCCAGCACCGTCGAGCGGCCCGGGTGCCGCG
>NZ_JAAGNB010000980.1:0-3609 GCF_010550475.1 Amycolatopsis sp. SID8362 | reverse complement strand
GCACCGCCGACGACCGTCTCGCCGGGTACGGCGACGTCGTCGGCGAAGCGAACGTCCTGTCCCGGCGGGCGGAGTACCGCGCCGAGGGCGCCCGGCTAGCGGCGCTCGAACTGCTCGACGAGCCGTCGCCGCCGGACGCGCTGCTCGTCGCCAACAGCACCATGGCGATCGGCGTGCTCGAAGCGCTGGCGGCGCGCGGCCTGCGCCCCGGGCGGCACGTCGGCATCGTCTCGTTCGACGACGCACCCTGGACGACGCTGGTCGACCCGCCGCTCACGGTCGTCGCGCAGCCGGCGTACGAGGTCGGGCGGGTGGCCGCGCAGCTCCTGCTGGCCCGGATCGCCGACAGCGGCCGCGACGCGACCACGACGACGCTCGAAGCCCGGCTGATCGAACGGAAGAGCTCCCGCCGCTGACCCGCGGGCGGAGCGACGTGCCCGGGGGGCCGGCTCGTGCCGGGCCCCCCAGGCACGCCCCACCCCCTGTGTCCCCCATGACCGGCGCGGAAACCGCCGGATCCCGTGAGCACGGAGCGGAAATCGTTTACTCACACGGAACGTAGGGCCGCGAGTCCGGAGTGTCAAGACGCCGCGGGTCTGGACAAGCTCGCCCGATGCGGTCAGACTGACCGACAGTTGCCTACTCAACGTGTTGCCTGATGTGCGGTAAGTGTCGATCTCTGGTGAATTCACCCACAGATAGGGCAAGAAACCGCACGAACCCGCACACGCGCGCTGTTTCGGGTTAGCCTGAGACCTATGTCTGTAGCGCTGGAGAACATCCTCGCCAAGGCGGGCCTGAAAGTCGACGCGCACGAGTTCCTCACGCTCGTCGAAGACGCGGCGCGCAGACTGTCCCCACCGAACCCGGATCCCTCGCACTACTTCTCGGCCGACCAGCGCGCCGCGCTGACCGACGTCGGCCTCGACCTGTCGCCCCGGCGGGAGGACGAACCGGACTTCCGGGCCCGGACCGTCGCCGCCCACGCCGTGCTCGCCGAGGGAGCGCTGAGCGTCAACGAGGCCGCGAAGGCCCTCGGCGTCGACGACAGCCGGATCCGGCACCGCCTCAAGGAAGGCAGGCTGACCGGCTGGAAGGACGGCGGCTGGAAGCTCCCGGCCTGGCAGTTCGCCGGCTCGGGCGTGCTGCCCGGCCTCGAGGTCGTGCTGAAGGCGCTGCCCGAGGACCAGCCCGCGCTCGTCGTCGCCGCTTTCATGAGCACACCGCAACCGGACCTAGTGATCAACGACCACGCGGCGACCCCGCGCCAGTGGCTCTTGTCCGGGGGTGATCCGGACCACGTCGCCCGCCTCATCGCCACGCTCGGCACGCCACTCTAGGCTGGACCTCCCCGAGCAAGATCACCGACAAGGACGGACCACCCCCGACCCATGGCCCGGCTACCGCTGCCGCCCGCCCGATCCGTCCTGGTCCGGCAGCTGAACCGCGCCGACGACGTGGTGACGGTCCAGCCCGCGACCAGGCTCGTGCGGATTTTCACGGCGCACGGCAACCACCCCCAGCAGTGGAATTCGTTCCGCTACACCGGCCCGCTCCCGCACGGCCGGTTCGACCAGCAGCCGCCCGGCCGCGGCGGCGCGCCGGTCACCGACCCCGCGAACGGGGTCCTCTACTTCGGCCTCACGGTCCGCACGTCGATCGCCGAGGTCTTCCAGACCAGCTCGACGGTGGACCGCCGCACGCGCGGCCCGCGCCTGGTCGTCGTCCGCCCGACGCGCACGCTGCGCCTGCTCGACCTCACGGGCCTCTGGCCGACGCGGGTCGGCGCATCCCAGGAGATCTCGAGCGGCCCGAAGAAGCTCACGCAGGCGTGGGCCCGCGCGATCCGCGGCGCGTTCAGCGACCTCGACGGCCTCTGGTACCGCTCGTCGATGGACTCGGGTGACCCGGCGATCTGCCTGTGGGACCCGCCGGCGGGCGCGGCCCTGCCGATCGCGCCGGACGTGCTGCTCCCCCTGGACCACCCGGGATTGGACGTCCCGCTGGGCCGGGTCTGCGAAGAGCTGAACTACACGCTGCTGAACTGACGCTCCAGCAGCGGCAGGATCGCCCGCAGGTCACCGGAGTCCACGACGTGGGTCGCGACGGCCCGGGCCGAGGGCGCCGCGTTGAAGCCGATGCTCATCCCCACGGCGGCGAACAGCGGCAGGTCGGACCGGCTGTCCCCGACCGCGGCGCACAGTTCCGGCGCGAAGCCCTGGGCCAGCGCGAAGTCGCGCTTGCCGTACTCGTCCAGGTGCGCCGCGACCTCGCCGGTGTAGCGGCCGCCGACGGCCTCGGGTACCGGGCCGCAGTAGGCCGCGAACCCGAACCGCCGCGCCAGCAGCCTGCCGACCGGCGTCCAGGCGAGCGTGGTCAGGATCGGCTTCAGCTCGTGGTCGCGGCACCACGCCACCGTCTCGCCGATCCCGGCGACCAGCGGCAGCGTCTCGAGCCGGGCCAGCACCTCGGCTTCGGTGTGCCCGGCCCAGCCGCGGGCGTCGATCACCGACGCCTCCTGGTTCGTCATGCGGCCCTCGCCGTACGCGGCTTCGGCCGCGACGAGCTCGGCTTCGTGCCCCAGGGCCGCGGCCACCCACGCGCACGAGCTCGTGCCCGGCACGAGGGTGCCGTCGACGTCGAAGCAGACCAGCCCGCGCACTACAGGTGCCGGGCCCACCACTCCAGGACCGCTTCGAAGCGCTGCACCCGGTGCCGCGGACGGCCCGACCGGGTCAGCTCGTGCCCCTCACCCGGGAACAGCAGCATCTCCGCCGGCGCCCCGGCCCGCCGCAAAGCCACGAACATCCGCTGCGCCTGCTCCAGCGGGCAGCGCCAGTCCTGCTCCGAGTGGACCACCGCGAACGGGATCTCGATCTGCGAAGCGTAGGAAAGCGGCGACCGGTCGCGCTGCACCTCCGGGTCGGCCCCGACGTACGCGTCGACGAAGAAGTAGCCGATGTCCGAGCTGCCGACCATCGAGTCCCACGCATTCACCGCGCGCTCGCTCCACGCCGCCTTGAACCGCTCGCCGTGGTGGGCGGCCAGCCAGCTCGTCATGAAGCCGCCGTACGAACCGCCCATGACGCCGACGCGGGAGGCGTCCAGGTCCGGGCGCTCCAGTGCCTTGTCGAGCAGGGCCAGGACGTCGTCGACGTCGACCGTGCCGAAGCCGTGCGTGATCGCGTGGCCGTGCGTCTGGCCGTAGCCCGCCGAACCGCGGGGGTTGCCGACGACCACCGCGTAGCCCGCCGCCGCGTACACCTGGGCCTCGTCGAACACCGCCCACTCCTGCTGGGTGAACGGGCCGCCGTGGATCACGCGCAGCACCGGGTGCGGGCCCTCGCCCTCGGGCAGCACCAGCCAGCCGTGCACCGGGTAGCCGTCCGGCGCGGTCGTCTCCAGCTCGATCATCGGCCGGATGCCCTTGCCCCGCAACGGCTTCGAGTAGTCGGTCAGCTCGCGCGGCTCGCCGTCGCCGAGGAGCACGACCTCGCCGGCGCTCGACGGCGTCGCGATCACCGCGGCCAGCACCGGGCCGTCGAGCGCGAACGACCGAAGCGCCGTGCGGCCGGCGTACACCACCGCCAGGTCGGCCAGCGGCGCGTC
>NZ_JAAGNB010000920.1:0-3972 GCF_010550475.1 Amycolatopsis sp. SID8362 | reverse complement strand
GGCGGCGATGGCGAGCAACGTCCACGCGGTGACGTCGGTGACCGCCGCCGTGCCGAGCGCGCGCCGTCCCGTCGCCGTGCCGAGCAGCCCGCGCTCGGCGAGGATCCGGGCCAGCACCGGCAACGCCGTCACGGAGATCGCGGCCGCGACGAAGACGACGAACGCGCCGGTTCCCGCGGGGGAGTGCCGCGGGGCCAGCCACAGCGCCAGCACCGCACCCGCGCCCAGGGGAACGAGGGTTGCCCCGAGTGCCGGGATCACCGCCGTCTTCGTCCAGGTCATCGACGGCGTCAGGTGCGCGCCGGCGGCGAAGAGGAACACAGCAAGGCCGAGCTGCGCGATCGAGGTCAGGGTGGCGTCGACGGGGGCCGGGAGCAGCCGCGCGGCGGGGGCGAGCGCGACGCCGCAGAGGATCTCGCCGAGCACCGCGGGCTGCCCGAGCCGGGTCAGCGCCCAGCCCGCGAGCCGGGCCAGCCCGAGGACACCGGCGAGCACCGCCAGCAGGACGGCGAGGTCAGGCATCGGGCACCCGCCAGCGGCGACCGTCCACAGTGGACACAAGTCCGCCGGGGAACAGCGGTGCCTCGTCGCCCGCGGCTTCGCCGAGCAGACCGCGAAGCTGCAGCTGCGCCCCTTCGGCGAGGACGTCGCCGAACGTGTCGAAGCCGGTCGAGGCCACACCGCCGACCAGGTCGGCGAACGCCGTCGCGTCGTCGCCGCCCCGGCCGGTGACCTGGTGCGCGTGCCGGAAGTAGCTCCGCTGATCGGCTCGCAGCCGGTAGAACCCGAGGAGGAAATCCCGGAACAGGCCGAACTCCCGGCGGTAGCGGTCCTCGAACTCGGCGAAGCAGCGGTCCTCGGGCACCAGGCCGGCCAGGGTGCTGTTGATCGACCGCGCGGCCAGCAGGGCGCTGTAGGTGGCGAGGTGGACCCCGGAGGAGAACACCGGGTCGATGAAGCAGGCCGCGTCGCCCACCAGCACCATGCCCGGGCAGTGCAGCCGGGTCCGGTCGTAGGAGTAGTCCTTGCGCACCCGCAGCCGGTCGTACGGCGGCTCCGTCGCGCGCCGGGCGTCGCGCAGGAGATCATCGATCAGCGGGCAGTCCGCGATCAGCCCGCGGTACGCCGCCTCCAGGCCACCCTGCACCCGGGACGCGCACTCCTGCCGGACGACCGCGCCGACGCTGGTCAAGCCGGCCGAGAGCGGGATGTACCAGAACCACCCGGCGTCGAAGGCGGCGCACAGGATGTTGCCCGCGTCCGGTTCCGGCAGCCGGGCGCCGTCGAGGAAGTAGCCGAACAGCGCCAGGTTCCGGAAGTCCGGGGAATACTCGCGGTTCCCGCCGACGTCGTGGTGCAGCCGGCTGGTGTGCCCGGAGGCGTCGACGACGAACCGGGCGGTCGCCGTCCGTTCGCGGCCGCCTTCGTCGAGGTAGCGGACGCCGGTGATCCGGCCGCCGCCGGACACCGTGCCCAGCACCCGGTGCCCCTCGCGGACGTCCGCGCCGAGGCGCGCGGCGTTGCGCAGGAGGATGGTGTCGAACCGGGTCCGCTCCACCTGGTAGGCGTAGGACGTCGGCCCGGCCATCCGGTCGGACGCGGCGAAGGCGAACGTCCACGGCTCGGGGTCGCTGCCCCAGCGGAACATGCCGCCGCGCTTGCGGACGAACCCGGCGCGCTCGATCTCGTCGCGGACCCCGAGCAGGGCGCAGATCCCGTGCACCGTGGCGGGGAGCAGCGACTCGCCGATCCGGTAGCGCGGCAGGTGTTCCCGCTCCAGCAGCAGGACGCGGTGGCCGTCGGCCGCGACCAGGCCCGCCGCGGTCGACCCACCGGGCCCGCCGCCGACCACGACGACGTCGAATTCGGCCATCACGCACCGCCTTCCGGGCGGCTGGGGACGAGCTCGGCGAGCTGTGCCACGGTCCGGCGGCGCAGGACGTCCCGCAGCGAGCACGGCACCCCGCGCGCCCGCAGCCAGGCGGCCAGCGCCGCGGCCGAGAGACTGTGGCCGCCCAGGGCGAAGAAGTCGCTGTCCCCGGCGACCACGGTGATTCCGAGCTGGCTGCGGAACGCGGCGGCGACCACCGTTTCGGCGGGCGTCAGCCGGCGCGGCGCGACGCGGTCGGCGGTGCGATCGATCTTCCCGGTCCGGCCGACCGGGAGCGCGTCGGCTTCGACGAGCGCCGGCACGCAGTAGGCCGGCAGCGTCTCGAGGAGGTGCTCACGAAGGTCGCCGACCGTGCCGGAGCCGAGGACGACGTAGCCGACCAGGCGCTTCCGGTCGCCGGTGCCTTCGGCCCGGACCAGGGCCTGGCGCACGCCGGGCAGCGCGAGCAGGGCCTGCTCGGCCTCACCGGGCTCGACCCGGTGACCGTTGATCTTGACCTGGTCGTCCGCCCGGCCCAGCCAGCGCAGCGTGCCGTCGGGCTCGACGCGACACCGATCCCCGGTGCGGTACCAGTGCGGGGGAGCCGTGCCGAACCGGCGCGCCGTCAGCACCGGGTCGTCGAGGTAGCCCAGCGCGACCGAGGTGCCGCCGACGAGCAGCTCACCGGCTTCGCCGACCGGCACCGGTCGCAGTTCCGCGTCGACCACCTGCACACCGGTGTTGGCGATCGGCCGCCCGATCGCGGGCGTGTCGTGCTCGGCCAGCCGGCAGTACGTGGTGAACACCGTGCACTCGGTCGGGCCGTAGAGGTTCACCGCCGCCAGGCCCGGGGTGGCCCGCAGCCGCGACCACAGCGGCGGCGCGACGGCCTCGCCGCCCATGAGCAGCAGTCCCGGGCGGTCGTCCCCGGTGAGCAGACCGGCGTCGAGGAGAGCGGTGAGCTGCGTCGGGACGGCTTCGACCACCGACAACCGCCGCTCGCGGGCGAACCGGACGTAGTGTTCGGGATCGGCCCGGACGTCGTCGGGCACCAGGTGCACCTCGTGCCCGCCGAGCAGCCACAGCAGCGGATTCCAGGACGCGTCGAACGCGAGGGGCAGGCCGTGGGCCACGCGCTGCGGCTCGCCGCCGGCGGGGAACAGCCGGGCGGCGAGTTCGCAGTACAGGTTGACCAGGCTCCGGTGCCCGACCACGACTCCTTTGGGGCGCCCGGTCGAGCCGGAGGTGTAGATGACGTAGGCCGCACGCGCGGGGCCGGCGTCCGCGTGCTCGGGCAGGTGGGCGAGCTCGCCGCGCCAGTCGTCCGGCGACAGCACGACGTCGGCTTCCGCGGCCAGGTCGGCGACGTCGGTGAGCAGCGCCGCCGGGCGCGCCTGGCCGAGGATCGCGGCTCGCCGTGCCGGCGGCAGACCGGGATCCAGCGGCAGGTAGACGGCGCCGGCCTTCGCGACCGCCAGCGGCGCCAAGATCGCCCGCACGGACCGGGACATCGCACACGCGACGAGTGAGCCCGGCGCGACTCCGGCCGCGCGGAGCGCGTGCGCCAGCCGTCCGCTCCAGCGCCGCAGGTCGCCGAACGTCCACGCGACGTCGTCCGCGACCAGGGCCGTCGACTTCGGACAGGCCCGGGCACGCAGTTCGAACAGCTCCTGCCAGGGGACCTTCGGCACGAACCGCCGCCCGCCGCCGACGACGGAGCGCGGCCGGTCAGGCATCACGCGCACCCGCTTCCACGAGATCCAGCCGGGCCCGCTCCATCCACGCCCAGAACTCCGTGACGTGCTCCGCGGCGAGCAGGCCGAGGTGACCGCCGGGTACCGTCCCGGCCAGGAAAGGCCCGCTCGTCCACGGGCGCCACGCTTCGGTCGCCTCCTCCGTTTCGATGGGATCGGTCTCGCCGCAGAGCGCGGCGAGCGGGCACCGCACCGGGATCGCGGCCGGGCCCCGGTAGCGGCCGGTCAGGCTGATGTCGCGGCGCAGCAGTTCGGTGGCGTAGGCCCAGAGTTCGAACGAAGCCCGGTTCCCCAGCCCGGGCACGAACCCCTCGCCGGCCAGCACTTCGGGGAGCGTCCGGGCGCCGA
>NZ_JAAGNB010000875.1:0-3038 GCF_010550475.1 Amycolatopsis sp. SID8362 | reverse complement strand
GCCGCGCTCGCCCGGCCCGGCCGGCGCTCCGCCCGGTGGCCGAAGGCGGCCGCGGCGAGCTGACGCCGTCTGCAAGAGCCGACGGGCGCACCGTCCGGCCGTGCCGATGCACGGCCATTCGCACACCGAAACCGTTGGGGGAAAGGAAAACTCGTACATCCGTCAGCTGACGGATGTCTGATCCACGCGTACCGCGAAGCATTGCTCTACGGGGCCCCGGCGCTCCGACCTCGAGACCCGAGGAGGAGCGATGTCGCGTGCCACCAGCACCGCCACCACCACCGTCTCCACCGTTGTGATCTTCCTGCTGGCCATCAACCTGCGCCCGGCCGTGACGAGCCTGGGCGCGGCGCTGCCGGACATCTCGGTCGCCGGCAACCTCGTCGCCGCGGTGCTCGTGGCGCTGCCACTGTGGGCGATCGGTCTCGGCGGCTGGGCGACGCCGTGGCTGGCCAACCGGGTCGGGACGTACCGGACCGTCGCCGCGGCCCTCGGCGCGCTGGTGCTTTCCCTGGGCGGACGGGTTCTCGGCGGCTCGGCGCAGCTGCTGATCGGGACGGCGCTGACGTGCCTGGCGATCGCCGTCCTCGGCACCATCCTCCCCCTGCTGGCCCGGGGTTCCGCCGCCTTCACCTTCGGGCTCGGGCTCGGCAGCACGGCCGGCGCGCTGGTGACGCCCGCGGTGGTGCTCTCGTCGTCGTGGCAGGTCGCCCTCGGCCTGTGGGCGGCGGTGGCCCTGCTGGCCCTCTACGTCTGGCAGCTGACCCCCGGCGAGTTCGCGGCGCCGCAACCGGCGTCCGGGACGACCCCCGCCTTCGCCCTCACTATCCACTTCGGACTCATTTCGACGGTGACGTTCCTGGTCATGGGCTGGCTCCCCGGCATCCTGCGCGACGCGGGCGTCCCCGCGACGACCGCGGGCGGGTGCCTGGCGCTGTCGATGGCCATGGGGCTGCCCATGATGTTGCTGGTGCCGGGCTGGACCCGCCGCTGGCGCAACCAGACCCTGCTCGTCGTCGCACTGGCCACGCCCAACGCCATCGGGGTGACCGGGCTGCTCGTCGCACCCGCGGCCGCGCCCTGGGTGTGGGCCGCGGCGACCGGCACCGGCATGGGGTCCCTCGCGTTCGCGCTGACGACGATCTCGTTGCGCAGCAAGGACAGCTCGCTCTCGCTGTCCGCGGTGGTCCAGGGCGTCGGCTACGTCATCGCCGGCTTCGGCGTGCTGGCCTGCGGCTGGCTGCACACGTACACCGGCGCCTGGCGGACCCCGCTGCTGCTGGTGCTGGCCGTCCTGATCGGCCAGGTGGCGAGCGGGCACGCCGCCGTGACGAGCCGGACCCTGGCGTCGCTGGTCCCGCGTCCGCTGTCCGTGCGCCGCCCGCTTTTCGTGCGGCGGCAGGACGACGTGCCGGAGGTCGGGGTCTGACGCCTCCCCTCAGCCCGACGCGGACTGGTGCCGGGCGGCTTCCCGGGCGATGTCGATGCGGGAATGCACGCCCAGCTTGTTCAGGATGTGCGACACGTGCGTGCCGACCGTGCGCGGGGACAGGTACAGCCGGGCCGCGATCTGGGGGTTCGACAGGCCCTCGACCACGAGCGCGGCGATCCGCCCTTCGGTCGGGGTGAGGCTGTCCCAGCCGTGCGTGGCCTGGCGGTGCTTCACCGTCGGGCCACGGCGGATGCCGAACGCCCGGAACAGGGCGCGCAGCCGGGCGACGTCCCACTGCGCGTCCAGCTCCGCGTAGAGGTCGACGGCGTGGGTGAAGGCCGCCCGCGCCGAACCGCGGTCTTCCTCCTTGGCCTTGGCGAAGGCGATCGCGGCTGCTTCCAGCGCCTTGGCGCGGGACAGCGGCCGGCCCGCGTCGCGGTAGCCGTCGGCGGCTCGCAGCAGCGTCGTGCCGTCCCGGTCGAGCAGGCCCCGGCAGTACAAGGCGAGTGCGCCGAGGTGCGGGACGGCCGAACCGGCGGCGAGCGCGCGGACCCGGGCTTCGATGTTCGTCGCGGTCCGCGTGTCGCCGATCGTCGTGGCCAGCCGGACGGCGTCGCCCAGCAGGTCCTCCCCCGCGTCCTCGCCGGCCAGCACCGCGGTGAGCACGGCGAGCGCCCGCTCCGGCGCCCCGGCGTACTCGAACGCGAGACTCCGGGCCCGCACCAGGGATTCCACGACCCGGTCGCCGATGCGTTCCCAGTACTTCGCCGCGACGTCGAGGTGCTGCCGGGCCGCGGCCGTTTCGCCGCGGTGGAAGTGGATGATCGCGGCGACGCCGTGGTCGCAGCACACCACGCCCGGGTCCTTGCGGTCGTCGGCGACGACGTCGACCTCGGCCAGCGCGTCGTCCCACCGGCCGGCGCCCAGCAGCAGCTGCCCGAGCGCGCTCTGGGCCTCGCTCAGCCGGACGACGCTGCCGGTGCGGTCGGCCAGTTCCCGCGCCTGCGCGGCGGCGGCGTGCGCCTCGGGGTAGCGGTCGAGCGCGCCGAACGTGACCGACTGGTTGATGCGCAGCTGCAGCGTGAGGTCGATCAGCGCGGGATCGCCGCGCACGACGGCCATCGCGCGCTCGAACAGCGGCAGCGCGCCGGCCCAGTCGCCCCGCACCATCGCGACCAGGCTCAGCACGTGCAGCGCCCACCCGGTCGCCCAGCGGTCTTCGACCGGGCCAAGCTCTTCCAGCGCCTCGGTGGCCACCCGGTCCGCGGTGTCGACCTCGCCGATGTAGCGGTGGGTGCGCGCGATGAGCACCAGCAACCGCGCCCGGTGCCGCGGCTGCAGGCCCGGCTGGGTCAGCGCGTGGTTGAGCTCGTTGAGGAACTCCGCGGACCGGCCGGTCATCGCGCGGCACTGGACGACCGTCGTGTACAGGTCGACGCGCACGTCCGGGTCGCGCACGCGATCCAGTGCGCGGTCGGCGATCCGCTCGGCCTGGGCCACGTTGCCCACGCCGAAGTACGCGTCCGCCAGCCGGCAGGCCAGCGCGCCGGTCACGGCGTCGTCGAGCGGCGCGTCCCGCACCGCCCGCCGCAGCAGGGCGACGGCG
>NZ_JAAGNB010000836.1:0-9662 GCF_010550475.1 Amycolatopsis sp. SID8362 | reverse complement strand
AGCCCTCGCCCGACGGCGCCGGGGTGCGCTCGAGGATCGCCGCGGTGAGGTCCGGGACCGCGGGGGCCGGGCGCAGCAGCATCGCGCGCCGCAGCCGTTCCGCGCCGGCGAACCACTCCTGGCAGGCCGCGCAGGTCGCCAGGTGCTCGTCGGGTGAAACCGGCTCGCTCTCGCCGTCCAGCCGGGCAGACAGCGCTTCGCGGCAGTCCTCGCACCTCATGGTCCACTAGTCGGACGGCGGGCTCACAAAGTTCCTCGTTACTGCTAGGTTCCGCACCATGACCCGCGGTGAGGACGACGAACGCGTCACGGCTCTCGCCCTGGCCGCCGGCCGGGGTGACCGGCGGGCCCTGGAGGAGTGGGTCCGCGCGACCCAGGCCGACGTCTGGCGCTTCCTCGCGCACCTCACCGACGCGGCCGCCGCCGACGACCTGACGCAGGAGACCTACCTCCGCGCCTTCGGCAGCCTTCGCCGCTTCGCCGGCCGCTCGTCGTCGCGCACCTGGCTGCTGGCGATCGCGCGCCGGGTGGTCGTCGACCAGATCCGGGCCGCCTCCGCGCGCCCGAAGATCGACTGGGACGCGCCGGTCGACCAGGGGCGCGCCGCGGCCGGGTTCGAGGACCTGGTCGAGCTCGGTGTGCTGCTCGACGGCCTCGACCCGGACCGGCGCGAGGTGCTCGTGCTGACCCAGGTGCTCGGGTTGTCCTACGCCGAGGCCGCCGACGTCTGCGGCGTGCCGGTCGGCACCGTTCGCTCCCGGGTCGCGCGCGCTCGCGACGACCTGCTCGAAGCCCGCCGGGAACGCGGCTCGGACGCCGGCTGAACCAGCCCGTTGGGCCGTCCGGCACTGTGGCGGCGCACACATTCGGTGGCTTCCGCTGTCATCTCGTCACAGGAATGGGCGAACTCGACTACTCCGCGTTGACGGCCTGACAACGCCTGCTTAGCGTGGCGCGCACCCCGCCACCACGCTGCAAGGGATTCCCGATGGCCAGTCCCACCACCGAACCAGCCGAGCCCGCCGAAGCCGGGAAAGTCGGCCGTCGCCGCTTCCTGACCTACCTCGTCGCCGCGCCCACGCTCACCGTCGCCACGAAGCTCACCGCCGACGCGGTGGCCCCGGCGACCGCCGACGCCGTCGTCCCGACGCTGCCGCAGCCCGCGGAGATCCTCGACCTCGGCGACGTGCTGACGCTGTCGTGCGCGCCGACCGCCGGGATGCTCGTGCTCGAAATGACGCCCGACGGGCGGGCGCGGCTGCAGCTGCCCCGCGCCGAGGTCGGGCAGGGCATCACGACGGCGACCGCGATGCTCGTCGCCGAGGAGCTGGACCTGCCGCTCGACCGCGTCGACGTCGTGCTGTCCGACGCGCGCACCGAGCTGCTGTTCAACCAGCTGACCGGTGGCTCCAACACGATGCGCTCGCTCTACGACCCGGTGCGCGCCACCGCGGCGACCGCGCGTGCCCGGATGGTCGCCGCGGCCGGGGCGCAGTGGGGGACCGACGCTTCGCGGCTGTCCACTCGCGACGGTGCGGTGTGGGCGCCCGACGGCCGCAGCGCGGGCTACGGCGCCCTCGCCGGGCCGGCGTCGCGCACGGACCTGACCACCGGTGCCATCGCGCCGAAGGCCGAGTCGGCGCACACGCTCGTCGGGACGCCGACCTCGCGCAAGGACGCCCGCGCGATGGTCACCGGCAAGCAGGTCTACACGCTCGACCTCGACGTCCCCGGCGCGAACCCGGTGATGGTGCGGCGGCCGCCGTCGATCAACGGCACCGTCGAGAAGGTCAACAACGAGGCCGCGGTCCGGGCGATGCCGGGGATCATCGACATCGCCGTCGTGCCGACCGGGGTCGCGGTGATGGCCGAGACGTTCGGCCAGGCCCTCGACGGCAAGAACGCCCTCGACGTCACCTGGGGTCCGGGCACAGTGGACGGTGAGGACAACGAGAGCATCAAGAAGAAGCTGCGCGGGGCCGCGCTGCCGTTCGTGGTGCCGCCGCTGCTGACGCAGTACGTCGACGGCGAGTTCGACTTCGCCTTCGCCAGCCACGCGCCGATGGAGTCGAACTCCGCGGTCGCCGATGTCCGGGAGGACAGCGCGACCATCTGGGCCGGCCTCAAGTCGCCGATCGTGGCCAAGCAGACCATCGCCCAGGAGCTGGGACTGCCGGAGAACAAGGTCACCGTGCACGTCCAGCAGGGCGGCGGGTCCTTCGGGCGACGGCTGTTCTTCGACGCCGCCCTCGAAGCCGCGCACATCTCGAAGGCGATGAAGAAGCCCGTCCGGCTGATGTGGAGCCGGATCGACGACATGCGCCACGGCCGGGCGCGCGCGGCGAGCTTCCACCGGATCCGGGCCACCTTCGCGCTCGGCCAGGTGCTGACGTTCGAACACCGCGTCGCCAGCGTCGAAACCGACTGGAGCCACGGCCTCGGCGAGATCCTCACGGCGTTCGCGGCGAAGCTGCCCGTCGGCGGGAACCTGAGCTTCGCGCAGACGGTGTTCCTGCTGACCGTCAAGTCGCCGTACAACTTCGGCGTCACCACGCAGCTGCTCAACGAGGTCCCGCTGAAGTTCCACACCTCGGCGTGGCGGTCGGTCTACTCGGCGAACACCCGCGGCGCCGAAGAGATCATGGTCGACGAGATCGCGAAGAAGCTCGGCAAGGACCCGGTGGCCTTCCGCCGCGAGTTCATCAAGGAAGAGCGGCAGCGCGCCGTGCTGGACAAGGTCGCGGAGCTCGGCGAGTGGGGCAAGACGATGCCCGCCGGGTTCGCCCAGGGCGTCGCGGTGCACGGCGAGTACAAGTCCTACACCGCCTGCCTGGTCGAGCTGGACGCGCGCGACCCGAAGCACCCGCGCGTCACGAAGGCGACCATCGCGGTCGACGTCGGCAAGCCGGTGAACCCGCGCGGGATCCAGGCGCAGATGCTCGGCGGCCTGACCGACGCGATCTCCACGACGCTCACCGCCGGACTGCACATCGACAAGGGGCTGCCGCTGGAGGGCAGCTACTCGCAGTTCCACTACGCGCGCCAGAAGAACTCGCCGAAGGACGTCACCGTGCACGTCATGCCGGCGACCGGCGACGACATCGGCGGCGCGGGCGAACTCGGCCTGCCCGCCCCGGTCGGCGCGATCGCCAACGCCTACGCCCGGGCGACCGGGATCAAGCCCCGCAGCTTCCCGATCACCTTCCCGGTCGACTTCGACCCGTTCCCGCGCTGAGGAGAACCATGCCGAACTACACCTTCGTGGTGAACGGGAAGACCGTCACCGTCGACGCGCCCGCCGACCTGCCGATGCTGTGGGCGCTGCGCGACAAGCTCAAGGTCCGCGGGCCGAAGTACGGCTGCGGCATCAACGTCTGCAAGGCCTGCACCAGCCACCTCGACGGCGAGGCGTTCAACCCCTGTGTCACGCCGGTTTCGGAGTGCGCGGGCACGGAGGTCACCACGATCGAGGGCCTGGCCGACGGCGACGAGCTGCACCCGGTCCAGGAGGCCTGGCTGGAGCAGGACGTCGCGCAGTGCGGCTACTGCCAGCCGGGGCAGATCATGGCGGCCGTGGCGCTGCTGAAGAAGACGAAGAACCCGACGGACGCCGACATCGACGCGATCCAGAACGTGTGCCGCTGCGGCACCTACTTCCGGATCCGGGAGGCGATCAAGAGCGCGGCCGCCAAGATGGCCTGACGCGGATGCGGAGGTTCTACACAAGAACCTCCGCATTCGCGGTGCCTGTAGCAAGTTCACCCGGTCGTGGCTGGTGCTTTCGGGTTAGATGCGGGTCTCGGGCCTCGACGAAGAGGCCGGGGGACCGGAGGGCACCCATGCACTACCAGGCGCTGCTGTCCGACGGGCTCGCCCCGCGGGTCGCCGTCCTCGCCGCCGACGTCGAGCGGAAGCTGCCCGAGCTCATCGAGAGCACCGTGCGGCAGATCCGCGCCGAGATGCCGGTCTACGCCGACGCCCGGTTCGTCACGCACGCCGAGCTGCGCGCGTCGGTGCGCGCCAACCTCGAGCACGTGATGCGCACGCTGCGCGGCTCGGACGGCCCGGACCTGGCGCAGGCCCACGCGACCGCCCGGGCCCGGGCGCTGCAGGGCGCGCCGCTGCCGGAGCTGCTGCGGGCGTACCGGATCGGCCTGACCGAGGTGTGGCACCGGTTCGTCGAGCTGACCGCCCGCGAGCAGGACCTGGCCGGGCTGGTCGCGGCGACGACGGCGATCTGGGCGCTCGTCGACGACCTCGCCGAAGCCCTCACGACGGCCTACCGCGACACGACGGCGGAAGTCCTGGTGGCGCACCAGAACCGGCGTTCGGCGCTGGTCGAGGCGCTGTTCGCCGGCGGGACCGCGACCGAGGGCACGCTGTGGGACATCGCCCGCGTGCTCGACCTGTCGCTGGACGGCACGTTCGTCGTCGTCGCGGCGGAAACCCCGCGCCTGGGTCAGGAACCGCTGCCCCAGATCGAGGCCCGGCTGCGCGGGCTGCACCACGCGTCCGCCTGGCGGCTGACGCCCGACCTGCAAGTGGGCGTGGTGTCCCTGCGCGACCCGGCCGCGTCGAAGGCCGTCGTCGAGCTGGTGCGCGAGCACCCGGTGGGCCGCGTGGGCATCAGCCCGGTGTTCACCGGCCTCGGCAACACCGCCCGCGCGCTGCACCTGGCCCGCGTCGCGCTGTCCAGCATGACGCCGGGCACGCCCGGCCTGGTCCAGTTCACCGAGTCGCCGCTGGCCGGACTGGTGGCCAGCGCCCCGGAGGCGTCGGTGCAGCTGGCCCACCACGTCCTCCAGCCGGTGCTGGACCTCCCGGGCGACGACCGGAACGTGCTGCTGCTGACGCTGCGCGCGTGGTTCGACTGCCAGGGCTCGACGAAGCTGACGTCGGAGCGGATGTTCTGCCACCCCAACACGATCCGCCACCGCTTGAAGCGGATCACGGAGGAACTGGGCCGGTCCCTGACGAACCCGGCGGACATCGCGGAGCTGGGCGCGGCTCTGCGGGCGCTGAACCTGTTCCCGGAGACGGCCCACCTCCCGGCGCCGCGGTGAGCCGGCTCAGGCGAACCCGGCGAGCGCGCGCACCTCGATCGGCACGTGGATGGCGGCGGTGACCCGGGCGGCCCACCCCAGCGCGGCGGCCAGGTCGGCGGCTTCGATGAGGTAGAACCCGCCGATGTGCTCCTTGCCTTCGGCGAACGGCCCGTCGGTCGTGAGCACGTCGTCACCGGCTTCGCGGACCACCCTGGCCTCGGCGTGGTCGGCGAGCCGGGCGCTGAAGACCCAGGCACCGGTGGCCTTCAGGTCCCGCTCGACGTCGCCGAGCAGCCGCTGCGACTCGCGCATCCGCTCCTCGGTGGGTGGTTCGCGGACTTCGCCGTCGACGCTGTGGACGGACAGCAGGTAGTGGGCCATGGCGCTCCTCCTCGGGGTTCCCGTCGTTCGCAGTTCACACGAACGCGACGGTCCCGGATCGACTGCCGCGGGTAGTCCGATCGGGTCATGTTTCCTCAGTGGCGGTTCACCCGGCGGCCAGCAGTTCGCGGGTGCGGGCCTGGTCCGCGGCCGGGCCGAAGGGCATCACCAGCAGTTCGGTCGCGCCCGCGTCTTCGAGGGATTTCACCTGGCGCAGCACGGTTTCCTCGTCGCCGACGAGCACGCTTTCGGAGATGCGCTCGTGGCCCTCCCGGTCCAAGATCGCGCGGTAGGCGGGGACGTTCGCCGCGGCGCCGTAGGTCTCTTCGACCCACTTCCGGCGTTCGTCGACCTCGGACGTCACGCAGATCAGCTGGCCGGAGACCACGCGGGAAGCCGTCCCGAGCGTGGGCACCACGAACTCGCCGGTGGCCCGCGGGCCCGCCCACGTCGTGATCACGCCGTCGGCCAGCTCGCCGGCCAGCCGCGTCGACCGCGGGCTCACCGAGCCGAGCAGGACCTGGGGCCGGGCGGCGCCCGGTGCGTTCACCCCGCCCGCGGCCGTCAGCGTCTCGCCGTGGACGTCCGCTTTTTCGCCGCGCAGCAAGGGGTGCAGCGCTTCCAGGTACTCGCGCAGGTGCCGCAGCGGGCGGTCGTAGGAGTACCCGAACTCGCCTTCGATGATGAACTTGTGGCTGAGCCCGACGCCGAGGTGGACCGGCACCCCGGTGGCCGCCTGCGCGGTCAGCGCCTGCGCGGCCATGGTGATCGGGTGGCGAGGGTAGGTCGGGACCACGCAGGTGCCCAGCTCGGCACCGGGTGCGGCGGCCCCGAGGGCGGGCAGGGCGGTGAGCGCGTCCCAGCCGCCGCGCTGGGCCACCCACAGCGTGCGGTAGCCGAGCTTCGCCGCTTCGCGCGCTTGAGCGGTCATGGCGTCGAAGCCGACGCCGAGTTCGTCGATCAGGATTCCGGTGCGCACCAGGGCCTCCAGGGTGTCAGTACGCGCGCTCGATCTGCTTCCGGTCGAGCGCGACGGATTCGGTGAACAGCTCGAGGACCCGCGGTGCGACCGCGCGCAGCTGCCTCGTCGAGAGCGCGACGGGTTCGAAGGCGTGCGCGACGGTGTCGGCGATCAGCTCCGGCGGGTGCGCGGCGCGCAGGAAACCGTGCAGCACGGCCTGGTAGGCGACGGCGAGCTCGCGCGCCGGCCGGTCCGCGCGCAGCAGGTCGTTCGCCGCCAGCAGCTCGAGGTAGTCGACGAACGCCTGTTGGTGGCGCGGGTCGAGCTTGGTGTGCAGCTTCGGCAGCAGCTTCCCGAGCGTGCCCGCGTCGTCGGCGTACCCGGCGCGCAGCAGCGGCCGGCCCAGCACGTTCGCGTACTGGATCCCGGTGAGCCGGGCCAGCCCGACGGCGAGCGGGTCGGCCTCGAGTGCCGTGACCAGGTCTTCCAGGCTACGGGCGGACTCGCGGAGCAGCACCGCGAGGAACAGCTCCTCGCGGTTCTTCCAGTGCAGGTAGACGGTGCCCTTGCCGACGCCGGCGCGCTCGGCGACGTCTTCGACGGTCGTGCGCCGGTACCCGGCGCGCAGGAGCAGCTCGGCGGCCGCGTCGAGGATGCGCTCGGCGCGTTCGGCCCGGTTTTCGGCAGGAGGCACGGCGCCATCGTATGACCAAATACGAAATCTGGTCAAACGTCGGCCCGGAAAACGGCGGGACGCGTGGCGCGCCCCGCCGTCGTCGCGGGCTCAGGCGTCCGAGGACCGCTTCCAGAGGTTGATGTCCGCGTCGGTCGCGTGGCCGTCGATCTCGGTCAGCTCCTCGGACGTGAAGTCCAGGTTGCCGAGCGCGCCGACGTTGTCCTCGAGCTGCTCGACGCTGCTCGCGCCGATGAGCACCGACGTCACCCGGTGGTCGCGCAGCGCCCACGCCAGCGCCAGCTGGGCCAGGGACTGGCCGCGCCGTCCCGCGATGGCGTTGAGCGCGCGGACGCGGTTCAGGCGGTTCTCGTCCAGGGTGTCCGGGTTCAGCGACTTGCCCTGCGCGGCCCGCGAGTCCGCCGGGACGCCGTCGAGGTACTTGTCGGTCAGCAGGCCCTGGGCGAGCGGCGAGAACGCGATGCAGCCCGCGCCCGCCTCGTCCAGGGTGTCGAGCAGGCCGTCCTCCTCGATCCAGCGGTTCAGCATCGAGTACGACGGCTGGTGGATCAGCAGCGGGGTGCCGAGCTCGCGCAGCATCCGCGCCGCTTCGGCGGTCCGCTCGGAGCTGTACGACGAGATCCCGACGTAGAGCGCTTTCCCGGCGCGGACGGCGCGGTCGAGCGCCCCGACGGTCTCCTCCAGCGGCGTCTCGGGGTCGAAGCGGTGCGAGTAGAAGATGTCGACGTAGTCCAGGCCCAGCCGGCCGAGCGACTGGTCCAAGGAGGACAGCAGGTACTTGCGGGAACCCCACTCGCCGTACGGGCCCGGCCACATGTCGTAGCCCGCCTTGGTCGAGATCACCAGCTCGTCGCGGTAGGGCTTGAAATCGGTGGCCAGCAGCCGCCCGAAGTTCTCCTCCGCCGAGCCGTAGGGCGGGCCGTAGTTGTTGGCCAGGTCGAAGTGGGTGATGCCGAGGTCGAACGCGCGGCGGGTGATGTCGCGCTGGGTCTGCAGCGGCCGGTCGTGGCCGAAGTTGTGCCACAGCCCGAGCGAGATCGCGGGCAGCTTGAGCCCGGAACGCCCGCAGCGACGGTAGGGGATCGAGTCGTATCGGCCGGAAGCGGCAACGTAGGTCACGCGGCCGATGCTAGCCGGGTCGTCGGGTACGCTCCGGGTGAGCGAGCGCTTAGGAGGCACGTGGTGGGCACCGGATTCTTCACCTCCGTCGACGACGTGTCGGCCAAGCTGGCCGGGGCGGGCTACCTGGCCTCCACGGCGGTCGCGACGACGGTGTTCCTCGCCGACCGGCTGGGCAAGCCGCTGCTGGTCGAGGGCCCGGCCGGGGTCGGCAAGACCGAGCTCGCCAAGGCGGTCGCCCAGGTCAGCGGCTCGCGGCTGGTGCGCCTGCAGTGCTACGAAGGCATCGACGAGGCCCGCGCGCTCTACGAGTGGAACCACGCGAAGCAGCTGCTGCGGATCACCGCCGGCCGCGACGAGACGTGGGAGCAGGCCCGCACCGACATCTTCGGCGAGGAGTTCCTGCTCCGCCGCCCGCTGCTGACGGCGATCTCGTCGGACGAGCCGACCGTGTTGCTGATCGACGAGACCGACAAGGCCGACATGGAGGTCGAGGGTCTGCTGCTGGAGGTGCTCGGCGACTTCCAGGTGACCGTGCCGGAGCTGGGGACGATCACCGCCACGCGCCCGCCGTTCGCCGTGCTGACCTCGAACGCGACGCGCGAGCTGTCCGAAGCGCTGCGCCGCCGCTGCCTGTTCCTGCACATCGACTTCCCAGAGGAAGAGCTGGAACGCGAGATCGTCCGGCTCAAGGTCCCGGGCATCGACGCCGCGCTCGCGGATTCCGTCGTCCGGGTGATCGCCGCCCTGCGCGCGATGGACCTGCGGAAGCTGCCGTCGGTCGCGGAGACCATCGACTGGGCGCGCACGCTGCTCGCGCTCGGCGCGTCGACGCTGGACGAGCGGGTCGTGCGGGAAAGCCTCGGCGTCGTGCTCAAGCACCAGGACGACATCGCCAAGGCCGGCGCCGGGCTGCAGCTCGAACAGGTCCTGGACGCGTCGTGACCGGCGGCGTGCCGGAGCGGCTCGCGTCGTTCGTCAAGGCACTCCGGGCCCAGGGCATCCCGGCCGGCCCCGCCGAGACGGTCGACGCCGCGGCCGCGCTGGAAGTCCTCGGGATGGACGACCGCGCGCTCGTCCGCGAAGGCCTGGCCGCCGCGCTGGTCCGCCGTGGCGGGCAGCGCGCGGTCTTCGACGCCGCCTTCGACCTGTACTTCCCGGCGGGGATCGGCACGCCCGAACGGGCCCGCGAAGAGCCGTCGACGCTGGAAGAGCTACGGGAGGAGCTGGCCGCCGCGCTGGCCGACGGCGACGAGCAGGCACTCGCCCAGCTCGCCGGGCTCGCCGTCGACCTGCTCGGTCAGTACGGCTCGGCGTCCGGACCCGGTGGCGGGTTCTCGGCGCACCAGACCCTGGAGCGCCTCCAGCCGCAGACGCTGATCGCCCGGGTGCTGGCCGCGGTCCGCGGCGGGGGCGCGCGCGGCGAGTTCACCGACCGGCTCGACCGCGACGAGATCCGCCG
>NZ_JAAGNB010000788.1:0-4628 GCF_010550475.1 Amycolatopsis sp. SID8362 | reverse complement strand
CGCGACGAACCCGTTCTCCCGCAACCGGTCCAGTGCCGCGCCGATCAGCGTCCGGCTCGCGCCGAGCGCGTCGGCGAGCTCGCGTTCGGCGGGCAGCCGGGTGCCGAGCGGGAGCTGGCCGTCGAGCACCTGCAGTTCGATGGCCGCGGCCAGGTCGGCCGCGCCCTGCCGGGAGCCCTGCCGCCAGGAGCCCAGCATGACGGCCAATCGTGGCCCGGAGATGCGTCCACCCAGTGGGACTGCGGCTTCCATAAGGCCAATATCCTGGAATTGGCTATGGTTTACAAGGCCACTTGCGGCGGATAGTGCGGGTGTGGCTCAGATCGACCTCCGGCCCGTCCGGATCACCCGTGACCCCGCCCGCCGCAGTGTTCAGCTGCTCGCGGGCCTCGCCCTCTACGGCACCAGCGTCGCCCTCGTCACCCGGGCCGGCCTCGGCCTCGAGCCGTGGAGCGTGCTGGCCGAAGGCGTCCTGAAGCACACCGGCCTGTCGTTCGGCACGGTGACCGGCCTGATCTCGGTGGTCGTGCTGCTGCTGTGGATCCCGCTGCGGCAGCGGCCCGGCATCGGCACCATCGCGAACGTCGTCGTCATCTCGGTGATGGTCGACGCCGTCCGCGCGGTGGTGCCCGACCAGCACGACCTGGCCTGGCAGATCGCGCTCCTGGCCGGCGGCATCGCGCTGAACGGCGTCGCGACCGCGACCTACGTCGGCGCCCGGCTCGGCCCCGGCCCGCGCGACGGCCTGATGACCGGCCTCGCCGCCCGCACCGGCTGGTCGGTCCGGCTGGTGCGCACCGGCATCGAGGTCACCGTGGTCGTCGTGGGCTTCTTCCTCGGCGGGACGGTCGGGGTCGGCACCGTGCTCTACGCGCTGGCGATCGGCCCGCTGACCCAGGCGCTGCTGCCGTTCGTGGTGTGGCGCGAGCGCGCCTAGCCGGCTTTGCGCTGCTGGACGACCCGGCGCAGCGTCACGTAGTCGGCGCCGCGCCGGGCGAGGACGTCGTCGGTGCCGCGCTGCTGGGCCAGCGCGAGCAGGATGTGCTCCTGCCCCAGGTGCTTGTCGCCCAGCCGGACGGCTTCCTTGAGGCTGAGCTCGAGCGTCTTCTTCGACTGCGCGGTGAAGGGGATGTGCCCGCGCTTCGCCGGCCCGAGCCGGCCGGCCAGCGCCCCTTCGCCGTGGGTCTGCTCGACGCGCTCGACGATCTGCTCGATGTCGATGCCGAACTCGGTGAGCGCCTCGGCGTCGGCGTCGCTGACCCCGCCGCGGCGCCGGGTCCGCGCCAGCTCGGCGGCCAGGTCGTCGGTGGCGACGCCCAGCTCGGTGAGCAGCGGCACGCCGGTCTTGAGCAGCCCCGCCAGCAGGTCCGACGGCTCGACCTGCACCGAGCCGGACTGTCGCGCCGTCATCTGCGCTTCGACGACCGCGAGCCGCGCGTCCGCCGTGAACCGTTCGAACATCAGTGCCTCCCGTACTTCTTGTGCACGGCCTGCCGGCTGACCCCCAGCTCGGCGGCGATTTCCTGCCACGACCAGCCCTGCACCCGCGCACTGCGGACCTGCACGGCCTCCAGTTGTTCCAGCAGCCGCCGGAGCGCGGCGACCGCGCGCAGCCCCACCCGGGGATCGCGATCACCGGCCCGGGCGGCCAAATCCGTCGCTTCCGTCATGCTGTCAACCTACGTTGACATCGGGCGCCTGTCAACTGAGGTTGACACGCTCATCGCGAAGCCCGACGAGGACCGACGTACAGTCGGGAGATGCCCGAGATCGCGATCGCCGAGCGGGCCGGGGTGGGCGCCGACGGCCACCCACGCCCCACCGAGGACCACGTCGTCGTGCTGGACAACGCGGTGCTGGTCCTCGACGGCGCCACCTCGTCGGACCCCACGCAACCACCCGGCGGCTGGTACGCCGAGCGCCTCGCGCGGCACCTCGGTGACGCTCTCCGCGCCGCTCCCGAAGCCGATCTGGCCGAAGCGCTCACCCGCGCGATCGGCGAGGTCAGCGCGGAAAACCAGTTGCTCCCGCGGCAGTCGCCGTCCAGCACGGTCGCGGCCGTGCGCTGGCTCGACGACCGGGTCGACGCGCTGGTGCTGGCCGACAGCCCGGTGGCCGCGTTCGGCGGCTTCGGCGTCGACGTCGTGTCCGACGACCGGCTCGCCCGGCTGCGGCGGCGCGGGCTGCTCCAAACCGGCGCCGACGTCCGCCGCCGGCGCAACGCCCACGACGGGTTCTGGGTCGCCGAAGCCGAACCGGGTGCCGCCGCGCACGCCGTGCGCCGGAGCTGGCCGCGGGCGGACGTCGAAGCCGTGCTGCTCGCCAGCGACGGCGTGTCCATCGGCGTCGACCAGTACGAGCTGTTCGGCTGGCAAGAGGTCCTCGCGATCACCCGCGCGGACGGGCCGGACGCCGTCCTCGACGCCGTCCGGACCGCGGAGAAGCAGGATCCGGACGGCGAGCGCTGGCCGCGCCCGAAACGCCACGACGACCAGGCGCTCGTCCTGGTCGACTTCAACCTCCGGGGGAATTCAGGGTCTTCCCTGATCACGCCCGATGCCGTTCTCCGAGAACCTGGACGGCATGGGGACGGAACAGGGGAAACGTACGAGACCGTGGCGGCTCGTCGCGCTGGGCGCGATCGGGTGGGGGCTCTTCACCGCCGTCGTGCTGCACATCATCAGCTCGCACGACCCGGTGTACGACACGCTCTCGAGCTACACGGTGACCGACCGCGGTGAGGGCATGCTCGGCGCGAGCGTGCTGTCGCTGGCCATCGGGTCGCTCGCCGTGCTCGGCGCGCTGCAGGTCGCCGGGGTGCCGCTGTCGCGGACGACCCGGCTGCTGCTCGCGTTGTGGGCCCTGGGCATGGCCGCGGCCGCGATCTTCCCGGCCAGCTACCCCGAAGCGCCGGACCCGGTGAGCGGCGAGATCCACCTGTACGCGTGCCTGGTCGCGTTCTGCAGCCTGCCCGGCGCCGCGATTTCGCTGCTGGAACCGCTGAAGGGCCACCCGGAACGCGTCGCGCTGGTCCGGGCGATCCGGGTGGCCGCCGCGGCTTTCGCGCTCTTCGCGCTGAGTTTCGTCTTCGTGCGGCTGAGCGAAGCCGGCGTCGAGCCGTTCGGCGTGGTCTCGAACGTCGTCCCGATCGGCGTCACGCAGCGGCTGCTGCTGCTCGCCGACGTCGCCCTGCTGCTGACGCTGCTGTGGCTGGCCATCCGCCTCGAATCAGCCTTCGACGGCCGCCGCGAATTCGGGCGCGTAGCCGTACAGGCCGGGCATGCCGCCGGTGTGCAGGAACACCACGTGGTCATCGGGGGCGAAGTGGCCCGCCCATTCGACCAGCGCGGCGGCCACCTTGCCGGTGTAGACCGGATCGAGCACGACGCCCTCGGTGCGGCCGAACAGCCGTAGCGCGTGCCAGACGGCGTCGGTCGGGATGCCGTAGCCGGGGCCGAGCGTCGAGTCGCCCAGCCGGGCGTGGCCGAGCGACGGCGGTTCGACGCCGAGCAGCTTGGCCGCGCCCGCGGTGAGTTCGCGCAGGTTCTCGGTGGCCTCGTCGAGCGGGTGGCTGACGCAGGCGACGCCGACGCCGAGGTTCCCGAGAAGAGCGGTGGCCAGCACGACGCCGGCCGCGGTGCCGCCGCTGGCGTGCGGGACGACGAGGTGTGCGCGTTCGATGCCGCGTTCTTCCAGCTGCTTCGCGAGTTCGTACGTCGCCCGGACGTAGCCGAGCGCGCCGAGGTCGTTGGAGCCGCCGACCGGGACGGTGAAGACCGTGCGGCCCTCGGCGGCGGCTTCGGCGACCAGGCGGTCGTAGACGCGGCCGGTTTCCTCGCCGTCGGCGCAGACGTGGACGGTCGCGCCGAAGAGCTTGTCGAGCGGGATGTTGCCGCCGCGCTCGTAGGCGTCGCCGTCGCGCGGGACCTTCGCCGTGAGCACGAGTTCGCAGCGCAGGCCGAGCTTCGCGCACGCGGCGGCGGTCTGGCGGCCGTGGTTGGTCTGCAGCGCGCCGAAGGTGATCACCGTGTCCGCGCCCGCTTCGCGAGCGGCGCCGAGGTGGTATTCGAGCTTGCGCAGTTTGTTGCCGCCGGCGCCGAGCGGGTGGACGTCGTCGCGCTTGAGCCACAGGTTCCGCAGGCCGAGGGCCTCGCCGAGCCGGGGCGCCGCCTGCAGCGGCGTCGGCCAGCCGCCGAGGTCGACACGGGGGATCGCGGCCAGTGCGGCGTCGGGGAAGCCGGCGAAGTCGAACGTCATCAGCCCACTCTAAAGCGCCCCAAGGCGGCCTTGGTTGCGTCTGACGCACCGAAGGCCGCCTTGGGTGCGTCAGACGCACCGAAGGCCACCTTGGGGCGCTTGGGAGTAGCCGAAGACCGGCGGTATCCGGTAACGTTCGTTCGAACGAACGAGAGCGTCCGGGAGGTGCCATGACCGCCACGAGCCTGGAGTTCCCCGGCCTCGCCGAGCAGGCCGCGCGGCTCGCCGCGGGGGAAGTCACCGCCGCCGAGCTGACCGCGACGGCCCTCGGGCGCGCGCACGCCAGCCAGCCGGTCCTCAACGCCTTCCGGCACCTGCGCGACGACGAAGCGCGCGCCGAAGCCGCGGAGGCGGACCGGCGCTTGAAGGCC
>NZ_JAAGNB010000749.1:0-2488 GCF_010550475.1 Amycolatopsis sp. SID8362 | reverse complement strand
CGTGATGCGCATCGGCACCGGCACGGGGCAGTTCACCGCCCGCCTGGAACGGGGGATCGACGCGTTGCGCGAGCGGGCCCCGGCGTTCGACGTGGTGCTCGTCGACCTGCCGCTGCCCGCGCGCCTGAACGCCCTCCGGCAAGGCGAGCTCGACCTGGCACTCGCGCGGGACGTGCGGGCGGCGCCCGGGCTGCGGGTGCTGGAGACGTGGACCGAGTCGCTGTTCGCGGTGGTGTCCGCCCGGCACGCGGCCGCCGACCGTGCGACCGTCGGCGTGGCGGAACTGGCCGACGGTCCTTTCCGGACATCCCAGGACCACGACCCGTCGGTGGTGACGGCGCTGCGGGAGGCCGGTGTCCCGGTCCACCCGGGACACCGGGCGGCCACGGTCGGAGACACGATCGTCGAGGTCGGCTCCGACCCGCGCAGCTGGACGGTGCTGCCCGCCGACCAGGTCGCCGACCTCCGCTCGACCCGGGTGCGCGCGATCCCGCTCGACCCGCCCGCGACGATCACCGGAAGTGTCGTCATCCCGGCCGATCTGCCGTCCGGCTGCGCCGTGGCCCACCGGGCGGCTTTCGGTGATTGAAATCGAGATCGGTTATGTTCGGTCAGGTGGGCGCGGGAGACGCCGCGAGGACGAGATCTCCCTTCGAGGAGCATCGAGTGTTGAATTGATGTACTCCTGTTTTGTCGGGAACATCAAATTTGTGGTTGGCGGCCTGGATCTCAGCGTTGACTTCGACTGGGTTCCCTTGCTGCACTTCGCGAACAACATGGACTTGATCTTCGCCGCAGTCGGTCCGGGTGACGAAAAGTACTACTACTTTACGGAGAGTAGCGATTTCATCCGGCTTTCCGCGCAAGGCGACGATGTTCTGGTCGAGTGCAGCTATGTTCCTGGGCGGAGCGCGACTGTGAATCGGGTTGACGGCGTGCTCGCGACGCGAGCCGCCGCATCGACCCTCATTGGCCAGCTCGAGGAATCTTATCCAGAACTCCGCGGCAATCCGATCTTCGCCGAGATCGCAGAACGCGTGCGACGACCTCCTGGGCGGCTCGACTGACGCCGTCGCCGGGGAGCCTGGTTTTTACAACGCGGTCTCGTGTAAAATTCGTCTGTGGACCACACCTCCGGAGCGCTCCTCAGCGCCTTCAGCTTCACGTGGCTCGGCATGCTGATCGGCATCTCCTTCATCGAGGCGCCGCTGAAATTCCGCGCGCCCGGGGTGACGATCCCGCTCGGCCTGGGCATCGGCCGGCTGGTGTTCCGCGCCCTCAACGTCGTGGAATGCGTGCTGGCCATCGGGCTCGTCGTCGCCGTGGCACTGGGCGGTTTCCCGACACCGGCGAGTGTGCTGCTGCTCGCCGTTCTCGTCCTGCTGGCGATCCAGCTCGCCGCGGTCCGGCCGCGGCTGAACCGCCGCACGGACCACGTGCTGAGCGCCCCGGCCGGTGCTGACCTGCCGCGGTCGCAAGCGCACCTCGCGTACATCGGCATCGAGGTGCTGAAGGTCGCCGCCCTGGTGGCGCTGGGAATCACCGGGCTCTGACCGGGCCGGACGCCGATGTGGGGTAGGAACGGGTCATGGTGACGCTGGATCGGCTGGTGAACGTCCTCGGGGGCTACGGCGTACGGCTGTGCTGCTGCCCGGTCTCGCGGGACGTCGCGCTGCGCGATGTGGTGATGCACGACCCGGGCGACGACCGCCGGCCGCGCGGGGACGTGTTCCTCGCCGTCGGGGCGGAGTCCGTCGTCGCGGCGGTGGAGCTGGCGGCCGCCGCCCGGGCGTCGGTCGTGCTGGTGCGTGCGGCCGTGCCCGTGGAACCCGCGGTGGTCGCGGCCGCGGAGGCCGGTGGGGTCGCGGTGCTCGCCGTCGAGCCGGAGGTGTCGTGGGGCGAGCTGGCCGGTGTCGTCTACGGCCTGGTGCTCGAAGGGCGCGAGACCGAGTCAGGACGCGGGCCGACCGACCTGTTCGCCCTGGCCGACAGCCTGGCCGACGCGCTCGGCAGCACGGTGACGATCGAGGACCAGCTCTCGCGCGTCCTGGCGTATTCCAGCCTCCAGCACGGCGCCGACCAGGTCCGGCTGGAGACGATCCTGGGCCGGCGGGTGCCGGACCGCGCTCGTGAGCTGTTCGAACGGCGGGGTGTCTTCGCCCGCCTCGCGGCGTCCGACGAGCCGGTGTTCGTCGAGGCCGCGCCGGAGCACGGGCTGAGCGGGCGCATGGTGGTCGCGGTCCGGGCCGGCCGGGAGTCGCTGGGCTCCATCTGGGTCGAGTGCGAGCGCCCGCTCGACGACGCCCGGCGGGCCGTGCTGCGGGACAGCGCGCGCACGGTCGGGGTGCACCTGCTGCGGTCGCGGGCCAGCGCGGACCTCGAGCGGCAGGTCGAGTCCGATCTGGTGATCCGGCTGCTGGAGGGCACGCCGGACGCGGCGTCGGTGCTCAGCAGGCTGGGGCTGGCGCCCGGGCGGTTCCGGGTGATC
>NZ_JAAGNB010000698.1:0-6199 GCF_010550475.1 Amycolatopsis sp. SID8362 | reverse complement strand
GCTGGCCTGGCGGCTGCAGCGGGGGACGCTCGTGGTCTGGACCGGCTGCCTCGCGCTGGTCGGGCTGCTGATGGGCGGGGTGGCGAAGAACGTCACCGGCATGATGCGGGACAACCCGGCCGTCGCGGAGGTGTTCTCCCGCGTGGGCGGCGGGGGCGCGGTGACCGACGCGTACCTGGCGGGCACGATGACGCTGTTCGGCCTGGCGGCGGCGGGTTACGCGGTGCAGGCGACGCTGAAGCTGCGCGCCGAGGAGGCGGCGGGCCGCGCGGAACCGGTGCTGGCGACGGCGGTCGGACGGCTCGGCTGGGCGGCGGCGCACGGGCTGATCGCGGTGCTGGGTTCGGCGTTCCTGCTGGCAGTCACGGGTTTGACGACCGGCGCGGCGTACGGAACGGGCGCGTCACTGGTCCCGGCGGCACTGGCGCAGCTGCCGGCGGTGTGGGTACTGGCCGGGCTGGCGGCGGCGTTGATCGGCTTGCTCCCGCGGTTCGCCGCGGCGGCGTGGGGACTGCTGGGCGCGTTCCTGCTGCTGTCGCTGGTGGGTACGGCGTTGCGGTGGAGTCCGGCGGTGCTGGGGATTTCGCCGTTCCAGCACCTGGCGCGCCTGCCGGGAGGCACGTTCTCGGCGGTTCCGGTGCTGTGGCTGGTCCTGATCGCGGCCGCCGCCGGCGCCGTCGGCCTGATCGCCTTGCGGCGCCGGGACATCCCGGTGGGCTGACGACGAAACGCAACCACGCGGGGGTCCAGGGGGCTTGCCCCCTGGCGGGGGTCCGGGGGTTCGACCCCCGGGAGACACGCTCGGGGCGGGCCGGTGCGCGCTTTCCGCGCACAGGGCCCGCCCCGAGAACCGAGCGGCAACCGAGGGAGTCGAACCCTGCGCGGCTTGTGAAGGCGGCGCCCATGGACCGGCCCTGACCCTTCGGCGGGCGACGGCTGCCATCTTTCTCAACAGTAGCTAGTACCCGGATATTTCCCATCTCAAGCCGTGCTTCACCCGGACGGGTCCGGCTGGCAAGGTAAGCGGCATGGATGATCTCCTGCTCCGCCGCGTGCGTCCCGGGCTCGGCGGCGAGCTCGCGGACGTCCGGGTGAACGACGGCCGCGTCACGGCGATCACCGAGCCGGGGGCGGCCGGGTTCGCCGCGCGCGTCGTCGACGGCCACGGCGGCACGCTGCTGCCAGGCTTGGTCGACGCGCACGTCCACGTCGTGCAGTGGGCGACGTTCCGCCGTCGCATCCCGCTGGACGCGGCGAGGTCGGCGGCGGAGGCGATCGAGCTGCTGCTGGCGCACCTGCTGGCGACGCCGGCCCCACAGTCGGAGCTGGTGGTGGGCGCGGGTTTCCGCGACGGGCTGTGGCCGGACCTGCCGCACAAGGACCTGCTGCAGCGCGCGCTGCCCGGCCGCGCGGTCGCGTTGTTCAGCGCCGACCTCCACACGCTCTGGCTGAGCCCGGCGGCGCTGAAGCTGATCGGCCGCGATCACCCGACCGGCGTCCTGCTGGAAGCCGACTGCATGAGCGCGACGGCCCAGCTCCCGACGGCGTCGATCGACACCCAGGACGCCTGGGTCGCGGAAGCCCTCGCTGCCGCGGCGGCCCGCGGCGTGACGCAGATCGTCGACTACGAGTACGCGGACACGGTGGCGGACTGGACCCGCCGCGGCACGCCGCCGACCCGGATCTCGTGCGTGATCGCGAAACACCTGCTGGACCAGACCATCGAGCGCGGCCACCGCACGGGCGACGTCCTCCCGGATTCGGACGGGCGCGTGACGGTCGGCCCGTACAAGCTCTTCGTGGACGGCTCCCTCAACACGCGCACGGCCTATTGCCACGACCCCTACCCGGGCAGCGAGTCACCGGGCCTGCTCGAACTCCCGCCCGCCGAGCTGCTTCCCTTGATGCGGCGGGCTTTCGACCACGGCCTGCTCCCGGCGGTGCACGCGATCGGCGACCACGCCAACACGATCGCGCTGGACGCCTTCGAGGAGGTCGGCTGCCCGGGCCGCGTCGAGCACGCCCAGCTGCTCGCGCCGGCCGACATCCCGCGGTTCGCCGCGTTGGGCCTGGTGGCGTCGGTCCAGCCCGCCCACCAGCCGGACGACCGGGACGTGGCCGACCGCCATTGGCACGGCCGGACTTCGCGCGCGTTCCCATACCGCTCGCTGCTGGAGTCGGGTGCCCGCCTGGAGTTCGGCTCGGACGCCCCGGTCGCGCCCCTCGACCCGTGGGACGGCATCGCCTCCGCGGTCGCCCGCACCGACGACGACCGCCCGCCGTGGCACCCGGAGCAGTCGATCCCGTTCGCCGACGCGCTGGCTTCGTCCTCGGGCGGCCGCCGCGGCGTGGCGGTGGGGGACGTCGCGGACCTGATGGTGACGGCGACGGACCCGTCGGCGCTCTCGCCGTCGGACCTGCGGAACCTCCCGGTGACGGCGACCATCCTCGACGGGCACGTGACGTACCAGATCTGAGCATCCGTTCAGGGCTTGCAATGTCCACCGGACAACGGAAAGGATCTCACCGTTGATGTGACAACGTTGTCAGGAGGACACGGATGAGAGCGCGGACGCGCGTCCTTGCCACCTTGCTCGCCGGAGCCACGACGATGGCCCTCGCGACCCCCGCCCAGGCCGCCGGGCCGAGGTTCGCCGACGACCCCACCACGCTCGTCGACACCTCGATCGGCAACAACGGGGACGGCACCACGTTCCCGGGCGCCACCACCCCCTTCGGGATGGTGCAGCTCAGCCCGGACACCCAGCTCAAGAAGTACGCGTCCTACGACTACGCCCAGGACACGACCCTCGGCTTCAGCCACACCCACCTCTCCGGCGTCGGCTGCCAGACGATGGGCAACTTCCGCTTCATGCCCACCACCGGCGCCGTGACCAGCAGCGATCCCGCGCAGTACGGCGCGAAGTTCAGCCACGCCGACGAGACGCGACGGCCCGGGTACTACGGCGTCAAGCTCGGCAACGGCGTCGAAGCCGAGCTGACCGCGACACAGCGCACCGGCCAGCACCGCTACACCTTCCCGGACGGCGCGAGCCAGAACGTCCTCATCGAGGTCGGCGAGAGCAATGGCTACACCTACGCCGGGGACGTCCACGTCGTCGGCGACGACACCGTCGAAGGCTGGCTGCAGGGCGGCAACTTCTGCTGGGAGACGCAGAAGGAGCGCTACAAGGTCTTCTTCAGCGCCAAGTTCGACCGGAAGTTCACCGGCTTCGGCACCTGGACCGACTCGAAGCTGACGCCGAACCAGCGCGACGCCAAGCTCGGGTCCCAGCGCACCGGCGCGTGGCTCACCTTCGGCAGCGACAAGAGCCAGGTCGGGGCCTCCGTCGGCCTGTCGTACACCTCGATCGACGGCGCCCGGCTGAACCGCGGCGCCGAGCAGCCCAAGTCGTTCGACAACGCCGAAAAGCAGGCGCACGACACCTGGGAAGCCGAGCTGAACCGGATGCGCGTCGCCGGCGGGACCACCGCCGACCAGCGCACCTACTACAGCGCGCTGTACCGGTCGCTGCTGCACCCGTCCATCGGGTCCGATGTGGACGGTTCGTACCGCGGCTTCGACGACGCCGTGCACCGCAGCCGGGACACGTACTACCAGATGTTCTCGCTCTGGGACACCTACCGGTCGCAGAACCAGCTGGTCGCGCTCCTGCACCCGGACAAGGCCGCGGACATGACCAAGTCCGTCCTCAAGATCTACCAGGACGGCGGCTGGGTCCCGCGCTGGGCGCTGGGCGGCGGCGAGACGAACGTGATGAGCGGCGACCCCGTCACGCCGTGGGTGGTCGACAACTACCGCCGCGGCATCCTGGACGACCAGACCGCGCGCAAGCTCTTCGACGCGTTGTGGCGCAACGCCAACGAAGTACCGGCCGACCAGTCGATCTTCCGCGGCCGCGACGGCAACCCGACGTACGTGAAGAACGGCTGGATCGGGTACCAGGACCTCCCGGGCTACACCTACGGCGACACCCGCCAGGCCGGCTCGGCGACCCTCGAGTACGCCCTCGCCGACTGCGCGCTGTCGACCATGGCGTCCGGGCTGGGCTACCGGGACAAGGCCGCGACGCTGTCCGCCCGCTGCGGCAACTTCGCGAAGCTGTGGGACACCGGCGTCGAATCCCACGGCTTCACCGGCTTCCCGCGCACCCGCGCGGCGGACGGCACCGGCGTCGGCGACCCCGACCCGGCGCAGTCGACCGGCTTCCACGAGGGCACGCCGTGGCAGTACCAGTGGCTCGCCCAGCAGGACACGGCGAAGCTGTTCGGCCTGATGGGCGGCCCGGCGCAGGCGGAGAAGCGGCTCGACACCTTCTTCGACATCCCGCTGCTGCTCACCGACCCGGCGAAGGCCGCCAAGGACTCCTGGGTCCACGGCGCGTACGACTACCACAACAACTTCGCCTTCAACCCGAACAACGAGCCCGACCTGCACGCACCCTGGATGTACAGCTGGACGGGCGCGCCGTGGAAGACCTCGGCCGTGCTGCGCGCGGCGCGGACGCTCTTCACCGACACGCCGTACGGCATGCCCGGCAACGACGACCTCGGCACCATCTCGTCGTGGCTCGTCTTCGGCATGACGGGCGTCTTCGAAGCCCAGCCCGGCTCCGGGACGTACCTGCTCAGCACGCCGATGTTCGAGAAGGTCGAGATCCACCCGGCCGGCGGCCGCGAGATCGAGATCGAGGCGCCCGGCGCGAGCGCGGCGAAGCTGCAGTACACCCAGGACGTCCGGATCGGGTCGCGCGGCTACGACCGCAGCTGGATCTCGCACGCGGACCTGCTCCGCGCGGGCAAGATCCGGTTTTCGCTGAGCGACACCCCGACGGCGTGGGGCACGAAGTCCGTTCCGCCCGCTCTGTCCCAGGTGCGCTGACCTGCGCTTTGTGCTGAGCTGGGATGCATGACGGAAGCGAAGACCACGGCGACCGAGAAGTTCTTCCGGGTCGCCATCGCGATCAAGGGCCTCGACGGCGCTCTGCAGGTCGTCGGGGCCCTGATCCTCGCGTTCATCCCGGCCGCGGCCGTCAGCGGGTTCACCCACGCGGTGATCACCCGCGACCTGCTCGGCGACCCGTCGGGCACGCTCGCGCGGCACCTCCAGTCGGCGACGGACAACTTCCTGAACGGCGACACCAAGACGTTCGCCGTCGTCTACCTGCTTGCCCACGGGCTCATCAAGCTCGGCCTGGTGTGGGCGCTGGCCCGCAAGATCGTCCGCGCCTACCCGGTGGCCGCTGTCGTCCTCGCCGCCTTCGTGGTCTACGAGATCTTCCGGGCCGTGCACACCCACTCGATCGCGCTGCCGTTCTTCGCCGCGCTCGACGTCGTGATCATCGTCCTGGTGCTGCGCGAGTACCGGCAGCTGAAGCGGGGCTAGTGCGGTGACCGGGTACGTTCGCCGGGTTGCGATGGCGGTGTCTGCGACGGGGCTCGGCAAGGCAGCACCCGACCCCAACGACCCCGGCGGCCAACTCACCGACCGGAACGGCCAACTCACCCACCTGCCGGCGAGTTGGCCGTTCCGGTACGCGAGTTGGCCGCTGCGAGCGGTGAGTTGGCCGTTCCCGCTGACCACGGAGACCGGCGCGAGACCGTTCGACAGGCCGCCTCACCACCCAGGACCCCGACCCGGTGAACCTTCGTGGTCACCGCACTAGCCGGGTTCACGCGGCGACGGGAAATCGCACCGTCGTGACGTCGGCCTCCAGGGGTTCGACGTAGATGGCGGTCGCGTTGTCCGAGCCGCCGCGGGTCAGCGCCGCCTCGACGAGTTCCGCGGCCCCCGCGCCCGGCTGGGCCAGCACGGCGCGGATGCCGCCGCCGTCGAGCGGTTTGTGGATGCCGTCGCTGGTCAGCAGCAGGCCCGTGCTCGTGGTCTCCGCCGTGCCGATCTCGTCCGCTTCGGTGGTGCGGACGCTGGTCGTGACGACGTGCTCCATGCGCGGCGTCACCGGCTGGTGGCGGGTGCGGAAGTACTCCGCGAGCGTGTGGTCGGTGGTCAGCCGCGAGAGCGTGGTGCCGTCCCAGGAGTACGCGCGGGCGTCGCCGACCCAGGCGATGCGGTAACCGCCGTGCTCGGCCGGCATCGCGACGACGAGCACGGCGTCACCGCCGGCCTGCTCGCGAACGGCGCGCTGCGCGGCGAGCACGGCCTCGACCGGTCCTTTGT
>NZ_JAAGNB010000639.1:0-2079 GCF_010550475.1 Amycolatopsis sp. SID8362 | reverse complement strand
CCTGCGCGACCTTCAGGCTGTGCGTGAGCCGGTTGTGCAGCAGCCCGGCCCCGCCGGCGCTGACCACCTGCGTCACCCCGCCGAGGCGCGCGAAGAACGGCGACGCGGCGATCCGGTCGCGGTCGATCCGGAACGGGCTGGTCGCCAGGTCGGTGAACCCGCCGGAACCGGCAACGGGGTCGCGCCGGGCCGCCCGCGGGTCGGTCTCCTGATCCATGCGCCCGACCCTATCCGGCGATTCACCCCGACGGCGGACAGGCGCGTGGGTACTCCCGGGGTATGTCCCGACGAATGGTGACGGCCCTGGCAGCGCTCGCCCTGGCCACGGCCGCGTGCGGCGCCCCGCCCGGCTCGACGACGGCCGCGAAGCTGGTGAGGGTCCCGGACGCCACCAGGACGCGCAGGACGCGATGCAGCGGGCGGGGTTGTACAACCTGCGCGAGGCCGACGGCACCGGCCAGGACCCGGCGGCGGGTACGGAGGTTCCGGCCGACGCGGTGATCACCTTGACCGCGGTCAAGTACACCGACCGCTGAGCCTCCGGTGGATCCGACCGCCCGAGATGTCATGAAAGGGTCATTCACCTCGCCAGATGACATGAATGAGTCATTCATGTCATCTCCGCGACGCCGGACAGACCGCGCGGTCAGGGCATCTCAGCCGCCGGGGCCCCCCTGGTGCGGAACGCCCGCCCGCTAAGCCTCCGGCTGAGCCGTGTAGGCCGCCAGGCAGCGGTCCGCCTGCCCACGCGCCACAGCCTCGTCCTCCCCACCGGCCACGTGCGCCTCGAACCACGCCTCCCCCGCCTTCGTCACGAACCCGACCCCTTCCGGCGACGCCATCCACGCCATCGCCTCGGCCGGGTCGACGACATACCCCGGATCAGCCGCCAGGTGCCGGACCAGTGCCGTGAGCGCCATGTCCCAGCCGATGCCGACCGCGCCCGGGCCGAACTGCTCCCAGTGGTCGTCGACGTGCGCGGTGTGCTCCAGCTCGAACCGCGTGCCGTCGCCCTCGGGCGTCAGGCGGACCTCGATCCAGCTGACGCCACCGTTGAACTCCCAGGTCGCGGCGAAGCTCTTCGGCGGGTCGCAGCGCTCGACCGTGCCGCCCGCGTTGCCCTCGAACTGGTACTTCCCGCCCACCCGCAGCTCGCCACTGACCGGCAGGAACCAGCGCGGGATGCGGTCGGCGTTCGTGACCGCGTCCCACATGTCGTCGACGTCGGTGTCGTAGACCTGGCTGATGGTCATGACCCGCGCCTCCCCCGCGTCGAGGACGCGCTTGCCGACCGTGCGGCGGACGGCGCTGATCTGGTGGTTGACGTCGATCACGAACTGTCTCCTTCGGTGAGGCGCCGGGCGCGCTTGCCGCGGGCGATTTCGGTGGCCAGTGCGTCCAGGGGCGGCGTCCAGTACCGGCGGAACCGGTCGAGCCAGACGTCGACGTCCCGCAGCGGGGCGTGGCCGACCGCGTAGAGCCGCCTCGTCCCCTCCTGCCGGACGACCGCGAAGCCGTTGTCCCGCAACACCTTCAGGTGCTGCGACACGGCGGGCTGCGAGATGCCGAACTCGGCCCGGATCGCCTCGGTGACCGCCCCGGCGGCCCGTTCGCCGTCGGCCAGCAGCTCGAGGATCCGGCGGCGGACCGGGTCGCCGAGGACGTCGAACGCGTGCACCTCGTCAAGCTACAAGCCGCCACTTATATAAGTCAAGGCTGAACAAGTGGCGACCGTCACCCGCAGTTACTCCGATGTGGGTAACGCCGGTGAACATCAGACGACATCGGTTCCGCTCGGGCCGCCCCACCCGGGAGTATCGGCTCGTGAAGTCGCCACGCGCGGTCCGCTTCGCCTTCCAGCCGCTGTACAGCCTCCAGACGGGGGGCGTCGTGGCTCACGAAGCGCTGGCCAGGCCCGGCCACGGAACGGTCCCCGAACTCCTCGCGCAGGCCCGCCGCGAAGGCCGGCTCGCCGAGGCCGACCTCGGCCTCGCCGTCGCCGCCGTCCGCCAGGACGCCGCCGAGCCGACCGCGCTGCCCCTGCACCTCAACCTCTCCGCGCGCACCCTCGCCGCGCCG
>NZ_JAAGNB010000588.1:0-4310 GCF_010550475.1 Amycolatopsis sp. SID8362 | reverse complement strand
CGGGGCCGGGGTCGCGGGGATCGGCGGGCAGTTGCTCGCCGGCAGCCGGGACGCGGCGTCGTCGCGGGAGGCGGTCGGGCGGCTGGTCCCGGTGCGCACCGCGCCGGTGATCCCGGCCGACGCGGACTTCGCCAAGCTCGGCACGCCCACCTTCGTCACCCCTAACGCCGACTTCTACCGCGTGGACACCGCGTTGTCCGTCCCGCAGGTCCGCACCGAAGACTGGAGCCTGCGGCTGCACGGCATGGTGGACCGCGAAATCCGGTACCGCTACGGCGACATCCGGAACCGGCCGCTCGTCGAGCGCACCATCACGATGACCTGCGTGTCCAACGAAGTCGGCGGCACCTACGTGTCCACCGCGAACTTCCTCGGCGTCGACCTGGCCGACCTGCTGGAAGAGGCCGGCGTGCGCCCCGGCGCCGAACAGCTCTATTCGTCCAGTGTGGACGGATGGACGTCGGGCAGCCCGGTCGCCGCGGCGATGGACCGCGGGCGCGGCGCCATGCTCGCCATCGGGATGAACGGCGAACCACTGCCGATCGAACACGGATTCCCCGCGCGACTCGTCATCCCCGGCTTGTACGGGTACGTGTCGGCCACGAAATGGGTGACCGACCTCGAAGTGACGACTTGGCGGGCGCGCCAGGCCTATTGGCTGAAACGCGGCTGGGGCCGGGAAGCGCCGATCAAGACGGAATCGCGGATCGACACGCCGAAGGGTTTCGAAACCGTGCCCTCGGGGAAAGTTCGCGCGGCCGGGACTGCCTGGGCGCAGCACACCGGGATCGCGAAGGTCGAGGTGCGGATCGACGGCGGTCCGTGGCAGGAAGCCGTGCTGTCGCACGAAGTCAACCTCGAAACCTGGCGCATGTGGTGGATCGAGTTCGACGCCAAGCCCGGTGGGCACCAGGTCGTCTGCCGGGCGACCGACCGAAGCGGGTACACGCAGACCGAAATGCGCGCCGGTACCGTTCCCGACGGCGCGACCGGGTGGCACAGCATCGCTTTCACCGCGCGGTGAGCTGAATCACCCGATGGGCGCCCATCCGATTCACGGGCAGGTCCGAATACCGGTCAAGAAGAAGTCCCAAGCTGATTGTAGGAGTGATTTTCGTGACCAAGCTTCGTGTCGCCGGAATCGGCGTCGCCGCTGTCGCCGCCCTTTCGCTGACCGCGTGCAGCAGCAGCGACACCGCTTCGTCGGGCAGCTCCAGCAGCTCGATGGCGCCGTCGTCGTCGATGGCGGCGCCATCGTCCAGTGCGGCTGCCGCGGACGGCGTGACCACCAACGCGGACGTCTTCGGCCCCGCCTGTTCCCAGCTGCCGCAGGGTTCCGCGCCCGGTTCGCTGGACTCGATGGGTCCGCAGCCGGTCGCCTCGGCCGCGTCGACCAACCCGCTGCTGACCAAGCTGGTGGCCGCGGTCAAGGCCACCAACCTGGTCGACACGCTCAACAGCCAGCAGGCCATCACGGTGTTCGCTCCGGCCGACCCGGCGTTCGCCGCGCTGGGTGACGCCAAGTTCGCCGAGCTGGCGGGCAAGCCCGCCGAGCTGGCGCCGATCCTGCAGTACCACGTCGTCGGCAAGCGCTACGACGCCAAGGGCCTCGCGGCCGCGGGCTCGCTCGACACGCTGAACACCGCCGGCGGCCCGCTGAAGATCGAGGGCTCGGGCGAGAACCTGACCGTCAACGGCGCGAAGATCCTGTGCGGCAACATCCCCACGAAGAACGCCACGGTCTTCGTGATCGACAAGGTGCTGACCCCTGGCACCACCAAGTAGTAGGTCAGGGTTTCCGGCCCAGCGCCGGGCCGAGGCGTTCCGCGATGTCGGTGAGGATCTGCACGTAGTCTTCGTGGTCGAAGGTGAACGGCAGGGCGAAAGCCACCTCGTCGACTTCGCGGAACGCCTCGTGCGCGTGGAGCCGTTCGGCGATCTCGGCCGACGTGCCCACGAAGTCGGGGGAGAAGAGCATCCGGGCCGGACCCTGCGGTTCGGCCGTGCGCGGCAGCCGGTTCCGGGCGTATTCCTCGTACTTCGCGCGCTGCTCCGGCGTCGCGCTGTCGGTCGGGATCACGACCAGGCCCTGCGAGACGCGGGCGGCCTCGCCGTCGGGGTGGTGCGCGCGGAACGCTTTGATGTGCGACAGCTGGATTTCCGCGAAGTCCGTGCTGTCGCCTTCGGCCTTGACCACGCTGCTGGTCAGGAAGTTCATCGCGTGCTTGCCCGCCCACTCGGCCGAGCGCAGGCTCGCGCCGCCGTACCAGAGGCGGTCGCCGAGCCCGGGTGCCTGCGGCTGCACGCGGTCGGAGAACACCTCGAACCCCTGCGTGCCGCTGAACCCGGTGGCGGGCTTGCCGCGCACGAACCCGAGCAGCCGTTCCACCCGGTCGTAGGAGAAGTCCTCGGCGTCGGCGGTGTCCGGGTAGAGGGCCTGCTTGACGTCGTCCCACCGCATCGGCGGCCCGACGCTGAGCCCGGGGTTGAGCCGCCCGCCCGAGAGCAGGTCGACGGTGGCGAGGTCCTCGGCGAGCCGCAGCGGGTTCTCCCAGCCGAGCGGGATGACGGCGGTGCCGAGGTGGATCCGGCTGGTCCGCTGCGACGCGGCGGCGAGCACGGCGACCGGCGAGGAGATGCCGTACTGCAGGTGGCGGTGCCGCACCCAGGCGCTGTCGAAGCCGAGCCGCTCACCCAGCTCGATGATCTCGAGGGTCGACTCGTGCCCCCGTCGCGGGTCGGCCGCGTCGAAGAGGCCGATGGTCAGGAAGCCGAGCTTCCGCAGTGGTCGTGACACCCCGCCGATTCTGCTCCGGTGTGCCGGGGTGTCCCACCTGGTGGACTACCGCACCCGGTCCAGCCCGTCGAGGACGAGGTCCAGGCCGAACTCGAACTCCGCCTGGTCGTCGCACCAGCCCAGCGTCGAATCCGGGTCGTCGTGGGCGATCTCGCTCAGCATGGCCACCAGGTTCGGCAGCTGCGCGACCACCTCCGGCGGGACTTGGGCCGACGCGCCCGGCCCGGGGTCGAACGGCTCCTGGCTGAACCCCAGCGCCCGGCTGCCGAGCGCGTGCAGCGCGTGGTGGATCCGGTCGTACGAGAAGCCGCCTTCGCGCATCAAGGCGACCAGGTTGTCGTAGTACTTCAGCACCGCCGGGCTGGTCGACGACCGCGGCCCGAACAGCGCCGGGGCCCAGCGGTGGCGGAGGAACACTTCGCGGGCGGTGAGGATGCGCCGCCGGGCCGTCAGCTTCCAGTCCGGGCCTGCTTCGAGCGCGGCGACCGCCTCGTTGATCTCCTGGGCCACGACGTCGACGATCCCGTCGAGAACGTCTTCCTTCTTGGCGACGTGGTAGTAGAGCGACATCGCCTCGGCGCCGAGCTCCTCCGCGAGCCGGCGCATGGTCACCGCGGGCAGGCCGTGCTCGTCGGCGAGCGCGACGGCCGTGCGCAGGACGCGTTCCCGGCTCAGCGGGATCCGGGCTTCGGTGGTCACGCGCAAGATCGTACAACGTAAGTCTGCCTTGACCCCACGTCCGGCCCGGAGCTACCTTACAGCGTACGACTTACAACGTAAGGGAGATGCGATGAAGGCCCTCGTTCAGCGTGTGTACGGCCCGCCCGACAGTCTGACCTGGGAAGACGTCCCCGATCCGGTGCCCGCGGAAGGCGAGGTGCTCGTCCGCGTCCACGCCACATCGGTCAACCCGTACGACTGGCACTTCCTGAGAGGCGAGCCCCGCGTGGCACGTCTGATGCCCGGCGGCTTCGGGGTCCGCCCGGCGCCCGGCATCCTCGGCTGCGACCTCGCCGGCCGGGTCGAGACGGCCGGGACGCGGTTCGCACCCGGCGACGACGTGTACGCCCTGCTGCCGCGCGGCGCTCACGCCGAGTACGTGTGCGTGCCCGAAGACCTGCTGGCGCCGATGCCGGCGAACCTGTCGCACGAGCAGGCCGCGACGATGCCGATGGCCGCCGTCACCGCCCTGCTCTCCCTGCGCGGCGTGGCGCCGGGGCAGCGGGTCCTGGTCAACGGCGCTTCCGGGGGCGTCGGCACCTTCGCCGTCCAGCTGGCCAAGGCGCTCGGCGCGCACGTCGACGCCGTGTGCGGCGCGGCCAACGCCGGCCTCGTGCGTTCGCTCGGCGCCGGGCACGTCGTCGACTACCGCACCGAGGACTTCACGCGCAGCGGCCGCCGGTACGACTTCGTGCTGGACATCGCCGGCGGCCGGTCGGTGTTCGCCTGCCGCCGGATCCTCGAGCGCGCGGGCACCTTCGTCGCCGTCGGCGGTCCGGCCGGGCGCTGGCTG